>JAYUBJ010000433.1:0-4841 GCA_043740915.1 Verrucomicrobiota bacterium | reverse complement strand
ACTTCCTCCTGTTTCCATGGCGGTGCGTTTTTTGACGCCATCGGCCCCGGATTTGAAGACTTGTCCCGCCACGCCGACATCATCAACGCCGATGTGCTGGACGCCTGGTTTCCCCCCTCGCCCAAAGTGCTGGCGGCGGTGAAGGACAATCTGCCGTGGCTCCTGCGCACTTCGCCGCCCACGGCTTGCGAAGGTTTGGTGGACGCCATCGCGAAGGCCCGGGGTGTCGCGCCGGAAAATATTTTGCCGGGCGCCGGTTCCTCCGATCTGATCTTCCGGGCACTGCGCCACTGGCTCACGCCGGCCTCACACGTGTTGATTCTGGATCCGACTTATGGGGAGTACGCCCACGTGCTGGAACGCGTCATCGGCTGCACGGTGGACCGGTTGCCGCTTCGTAAGTGTGATCATTTCGCCGTGGATGTGCCGCGCCTGGAGGCCGCGCTCGCCGACAATTATGATCTGGTCGTCCTGGTGAATCCGAACAGCCCCACCGGCCAACATATTCCCCGCCACGTGCTGGCCCCGCTATTGCGTCGTGCGCCCGCCCGGACGCGATTTTGGGTGGACGAAACCTACGTGGAATATGCGGGTGCGGGCGAATCCCTGGAATCATTCGCCGCGCAATCCGAAAATGTCGTGGTCTGCAAATCCATGTCCAAGGCGTACGCGTTGAGTGGCGCGCGCGTGGCGTATCTGTGCGCCGGGCCACATCAACTCGAAGCGCTGCGCGCGATCACGCCACCCTGGGTGGTGGGTTTGCCCGCACAGGTCGCCGCTGTCCACGCACTGCGGGACCCCGACTACTATGCGGGGCGCATTCAAGAAACGGCGGGGCTGCGTCGCCAATTGGCAGCCGGAATGTGCGCCCTAAAAATTGAAATCAACCCTGGCCTCGCCAATTTTGTCCTTGGCTTCCTGCCATCCGCCGGCCCGGACGCCGCTGCCGTGGTCAACCAGTGCCGTCGTCATGGTTTGTTTCTCCGCGCGGCTGGGACCGCCGGTTCCTCGCTGGGCGGCCACGCGCTGCGGATTGCCGTGAAGGATGCCGATACCAACCGCCGGCTCCTGGAAATCCTCACGCGCGTTTTGCAGAGCTAATTCCAAGAGCTGGTCTGAAAAATGGGTGGCACGGGCTACCAGCCCGTTTTCGGCGGCAACTTGCCGCCGCAAAGCCTTGAAGTTTGGAGATCGTTTGTTAGCGTTCGCCCATGAATTTTTTGGTCACCGGCGGCGCGGGCTTCATCGGCTCGCACGTCTGCGAGCGCCTGCTGCTGGATGGCCACGCCGTCTGGGCGCTGGACGACCTGAATCCATTCTATGATCCCGCCCTCAAAAATCAAAATCTGCGCGGCCTGCGGATCATGCGACGCCCATTCACTCTGTGCCAGGGTGACGTGACGGACCGTGCCTTCGTGGATACGTTGTTGAAACGGGTCAAGTTCGACCAAATCATTCATCTCGCGGCGCGGGCGGGCGTGCGTCCCAGCCTGGCCGAACCGGCGCTTTATCAACGGGTGAACGTGGAAGGCACCGCGACCCTGCTCGAAGCGGCCCGCGCTTGTGGAGTCAAAAAAATCATCATCGCTTCCTCCTCGTCCGTCTATGGGGTGAATGCCAAGGTCCCGTTTGCGGAAAGCGATCCGATCTTCGCGCCCATTTCGCCTTACGCCGCGAGTAAGCTGGCCTGCGAGGCGCTCGGCCATGTTTATCACCACGTGTACGGCTTCGACGTGGCGATGCTCCGGTTCTTCACCGTTTATGGCCCGCGCCAGCGCCCCGATCTGGCGATTCACAAATTCGCCTCGCTCATTGAGGCCGGCAAGCCCATCCCCGTCTTTGGCGATGGCTCGACCGCGCGTGATTATACCTTCGTGAGCGACACCGTGGACGGCATCATGGCCTGCACGCAAAGGACGTTTGGCTTCGAGATCTTCAACCTCGGCGAATCGCAAACGGTTCGGTTGAGTTATCTCATTGAACTACTGGAAAAAGCCCTCGGCAAAACGGCCGTCCTCGATCGCCAACCGCTGCAACCCGGCGATGTCCCGATCACGTTTGCGGACATCTCGAAATCGCAACGGATCCTGGGCTACCAGCCGCGCGTGAAAATCGAGGAAGGCATCCCCCGGTTCGTGGAGTGGTTTCGCAAGGCGGGGGTCAAGGCCTGAGCATACGACCGTATGACCGACGCCGCCAAATTGCTCCGCGAACTCATTGCGCTGCCCAGCGTGAATCCGGCGTTTTTACCCGCGCCTGATTCGCGCGGAGGCGAGCAACGCGTCGCTGATTTTCTCGCCGCCACCGCCGCGCGCGCCGGGTTGGCCGTGGAGTTTCAAACGGTTTTCCCTGGGCGCGCCAACCTGCTGGCGCGCTTGACTCCCACGGGCCCGGTGCAGCAGCGGATTTTGCTCGCCCCGCATCTGGACACCGTGGGCACCGCCGCCATGCCCGACACGCTGTTTCAGCCGCGGGAAAAGCACGGACGCCTCTTCGGTCGGGGCGCGTGCGACACCAAGGGCAGCGTGGCCGCCATGATGACTGCGTTAATTCATCTGGCGCGAAGCGGTCGCCGTCCCGCCCGCACGGAAATAATTTTCGCCGGGTTGGTGGACGAGGAAAACAGTCAGTCCGGCTCGCGCGCGCTGGCGGGCAGCGGCTTCCCGGCGGACCTGGCGATTGTCGGCGAGCCGACGCAACTGAAGGTAGTGACCGCGCACAAGGGTGATCTGTGGCTGCGGTTGGAGACCCGCGGCAAAGCGGCGCACGGCGCGCGGCCGGATCTGGGCCGAAATGCCGTGCATGCGATGGCGAGAATCGTGGATCTGTTGGAAACCACCTACGCCCGCCGGTTGCGCCGCCAGCGACATCCGTTGCTGGGACACGCGACCGTGAACGTCGGCTCGATTTCCGGCGGGACCCAGCCAAACATTGTGCCTGCGAATTGTGCCATCGCGATCGATCGGCGGACACTTCCCGGCGAAACCGAGGCCGGGGTGCGGCGCGAACTTAAAGCTCTGCTGCGCGAACACCAGCTGGCCGCCACCATCGCCGACTCCAAGAAGAATGCCGCCTGCGAGCCGCTCGAAACGAATCCCCAACTGCCGCTCGTGAAACAGTTCCTCCACAGTGCGGGACAAGCCCGGCCGGTTGGTGTTGATTTTTTTTGTGATGCCTCGGTGCTCTCGGCGGGCGGGATTCCCAGCGTTGTGTTTGGACCCGGCGACATCGCGCAGGCGCACACGGCGGACGAATGGATTTCCCTCGCCGCGCTGGAACGCGGCACGGCCATGCTCGCCCGTTTTCTCCAATCGTTGCCATGAGCGATTCCTTGCCGATCGTCACCGTCATCATCGCCGCGCGGCCCGGACCAGGCGAGGTGCCAGCCGTGACCGCAAGCCGATCGCTGGATTATCCCCGCGACCGATTGGAAATCCTCGTCGCGCGCGGCCGGCAGCCGGCGGTCCAACGCAACACCGCCATTCGCGCGGCGCGGGGTGAGTTGATTTACTTTCTCGATGACGACTCGCTGCCGCCGCCGGACGGTTTGCAGCGCGCCGTCAAACTCTTTTCCGATCCACAGGTTCAAATGGTGGGCGGCCCGAATCTTTGCCCACCGGAGGCGCCGAAACTGGAGCAGGCCTTTGCGGCGGTGATGGGCAATTGGCTCGCTTTTGGGCCCAGCCGTGCGCGCTATACGCCCGTCGGTCATTTGCGCGTCTCGAACGAGAAGGAATTGATTTTATGCAACCTCTTGGCGCGGCGGGCGGCGCTATTGGGTGCGGGCGGGTTTGATGAAGCGCTTTATCCGAACGAGGAAAACGCCTTGATGGATGCGCTGATGGCCCGGGGTGGAAAGTTGCTTTATGATCCCGAACTGCACGTGTATCGCCGCCCGCGTCCGACGCTGGAGGCGTTTGTGAAAATGCTGCTGAACTACGGGCGCGGCCGCGCCGAGCAATTCCGTCTGCACCCGACCCCCGGTTCCGCACTGAATTTTGTGCCGCCGCTATTTTGCCTTTACCTCCTGCTGCTGCCCTGGCTGCCGCCGCTGTTGCTTTGGCCTCTGAGAATTTATGTGGTGGCGGTCATCGCGCAGGCGTTCACGTTGAACACCTGTTTGGTCTGCGGCCGGCCGCGCGTGTTGCCGCTGATCATCCTGACGCACGTGGGTTATGGCCTCGGTTTTTGGCGTGGACTATTTACGAGTTTGAAATCGACGCGCGCGACCGTCCAGGTCGCGGTGAGCTTGGAAACCATTTCCACCTGGTGAACACCGGCGAATCCAAGGCCTCGTTTTTCCGGCAGGGCGGCTGGATGGTGCTCGCCACCGTGGCGGGCGGCGTGTTCATGACCGCCGTGCAAACCATCGCAGCCAAGATGGAGAAGGAGGAATACGGCGTCTTCTTCACCCTGTTGCGCTGCCTGATCCTGCTCGGCATTCCGGCGGGCGGATTGCAAATCGTGTTCGCCCAGCAAACCGCCGCGGCCCTCGACGAGGCGCGCCAACGCCAGTTGTCGGGCACGCTGCGCGCGGTGTTGCGCGGCACCTTTTACCTGTGGCTGCTCGTGGCCCTCGCCGTCACGCTGGGCCTGGACTGGATCGTGACGGTGCTGAAGGTCACGAATCCCATGGCGGTCGTCGTCACCCTGTTCATCGTGCTCACGTCGCTATGGTTGCCGGTGGCGCGGGGGCTCCTGCAGGGGCGACAGGATTTTCTGGGCATGGGCTGGGTGGCGATCCTCGATGGCGCGATCCGGTTTGCAGTGGTGGTCGCCATCGTATTCGCGCTCGGTGGCAAAGCGGCGGGGGCCATGGTCGGCGCCCTGCTGGGCCAGGT
>JAYUBJ010000432.1:0-4849 GCA_043740915.1 Verrucomicrobiota bacterium | reverse complement strand
TGATCGGTTCGCGACCGAGCCGCGCCTCAAGGTCGGCGATGCGCAAGTCCTCCGGCTCGACGCCATTGAGCGGTGATATTTTTCCACCGAGCACATGGAACCGGCCGTGATACGTGCCGGATTTTTCGATGCTCAAGATGTCCGTGGCCCGCTCGACGACGCAGACGAGCGAGGCGTCGCGTCGGGGTGAATCACAAATGGCGCATGGCTGCCGTTCAGTCAACGCCCCGCACGTCTGGCAAAACTGAATCCGTTCACGCGCCGTCACCAGTGCTTCGGCGAGCAGCTTCACCGCGCCCACATCCGTTTGCACCAGATACAACGCGAGCCGTTCCGCCGAGCGCGGCCCGATCCCCGGCAGCTTGTTCAGCGCAGCGATGAGTTGTTGGATGGGTTCAGGGAGGGAGGACACGACTGAAAAGTATGAAGGAAGAATTATGAGGTATGAAATTGAATCAGGCTTGGCGTTGAAGCTGTTTCATAATTCATAATTCATCCCTCATCCTTGCTCACATCCCCGGCAGACTAAACCCCTGCGTGACCTTGCCCATCTCGGCAGTGGAGATTTCCTTGGCTTGTGCGAGGGCGTTGTTGGCGGCGGTGAGAATCATGTCCTCCAGCAACTGCGTGTCCGCCGGGTTCACGGCCTGCGGATCAATCTTGATGGCCCCCAGGGTGCCGTCGCACCGGGCGGTGACTTTGACCACGCCGCCGCCGCTGGTGGCTTCCACCGTGCGCGCAGCGAGCTGGGTCTGGATGGTTTCCATCTGCTGCTGCATCCGCTGCGCCTGCTTCATTAATTTTCCAATGCTCGACATAGTTAAGTAATTTGAGAGTTGTTGAATTCAAGGTTGAGGGTCACGCCCGCACGTCCACAATCTGGCCTTTGAATAACTCCAGCGCCTTTTTGATGAGCGGGTCGTTTTTGAAATCATCCTTGTTGAACGGCACCGTCGAGGTCTTGCGCGGCGCCGCCGGTGCGGTCTTGGTCGCGCCCGGAACCGCAGCAACCGGTGCCGTGGCGGGCGGTGCACTCTCTGCCGCAGCAGCCGGCGCGATCGCCGGCCGCGCAGGCGCCTCCGCCTTGATGAATTTCACCATCGCCCCGTGGTGGCCCAATTCCGCCAGCTTGGTTTGCAGCAACGCATGGTTCTTCGAGTTGTCCACCAAACCAAGATGGTCGGCAAACTCCGGGTCGAAGCCAATGATCAGAACGTTCTTCGCAAACGACACCGGATGCGCCTCCAACAGATAGCTGCGCGTAAACGGGCTGGCGCGACCCACCGCTTCGAGAAGTTGCGTCCAAAGGGGTGCCAGGTCCGCGTCGCCGACGGCGACGGGAACAGCGGCGGGTTGGATGGTTTCGGTAGCCGGCGTGGCAGGCACGGGGGCACTGGTGCCGCCGGCGCGAGGAAGTGGGTGGGCGGACGGGGTAGGGACGCGCTGCCGCGCGTCCTGCCCGGCCGGGAGTTCGGCCCTTGGACCGCCGGATTCCGCACGCAAGGCCTGAAGCTGCTTCAGCACAAGGTCGATCGGCACCGCATTGCGCGCCTGGATCGACTTGAGCAACGCGACCTCGATCAAAATCTTCTTCGAGGCCGCATCCCGCAAACGCCCTTCGCACTCGGTCAGCACCTCCATGATGCGCGTGAGTGCGCCAGTGTCCACGGACTTCACCTGGTCGGCCAGCGCGACCGCTTCCGCTTCGCTCACCTCGAGCAGCTTCAGATCACCGCGCGAGACTTGAAAAATAAGCAGGTTGCGAAAGTGATTCAACAAATCCCCCAGCAACCGGCCCAGGTCCTTGCCGTTCTTCGCCAAATCATTCAACTCGCGCAACGCCGGCTCGATGTCGCCGGTGAGAATCGATCCGGCCAATCCCACGATCTGACTCCGCGCCGTAAGGCCGAACATCGAGAGCACGTCCGGCTCCTCGATTTTGTGGCCGCAAAAACTGATGAGCTGGTCGAGCGTGGACTCGGCGTCGCGCATGCCGCCATCCGCGCCGCGGGCAATCGCATAAAGCGCCGCGTCGTCGATGGTCACCTGCTCCTGCTTCGCGATGCCGGCCAGATGCGTGACGATCAGCGCCGCCGGGATCCGCCGCAGATCAAACCGCTGGCAGCGCGAGAGAATGGTGGGCAACACCTTCTCCGGATCGGTGGTCGCGAACATGAATTTCACATGCGCGGGCGGTTCCTCCAGGGTTTTCAACAGCGCGTTGAACGCCGCAGTCGAGAGCATGTGCACCTCGTCGATGATGTAGATTTTGTACTTCGACGATGCCGGTGCGAACTTGCAGGTCTCGCGCAACTCGCGCACCTGTTCCACGCCGTTGTTGCTCGCGCCGTCGATTTCAATCACATCGAGCGAACGGCCCTCGGCGATTTCCCGGCAGCGCGGATCCGCGTCATCGAAGTCCGCCTTCGGTCCACCGGTGCAGTTGAGCGCCATGGCGAAGATGCGCGCCGTGGTGGTCTTGCCGGTGCCGCGCGGACCGCAGAACAGGTAGGCGTGGGCAATGCGGCTTTGGGTGATCGCGTTGGCGAGCGTCTGCGTGACGTGCTCCTGCCCGACGACATCGGCAAACCGCTGCGGGCGGTATTTTCTGGCTATGACCTGATAACTCATGTGAACGCGGAGCGCGGATTTCGGAATGCGGAACCGAGAATGCGGAAACGGTCTGCGCTCGATCGCGCATCTTCATTCCGCATTCCGCGTTCCGAGTTCAAAAATGCCAGGGTGACCGCGGCAGTCGCAGAGCAAACTGCCGTTGCTGCCTTCCGGCCCTGGCGGGGTTCGTAAGTCTACAATCCGCGGGCCCTGGCAAAAATCGCGTTGGCGATTAAGCCGCAGCGCGGCAGGGGCAGCAAGCAGAATAAAAAGAAAACGCCGAACCGGAAACACCAGCGCACTCCCCGGTGGCGTAGGCGTCCCTGCCTGCGAGTTCGAGCCCCGACAGCCGCTGTCCGGGGCACCGCCAGGAACACGAGGCGTGGACGCCCCGTGAACTCGCAGCCGAGGACGGCTGCGCGACACGCGCGAACCGGGGCGCGGATGCTGATGTCCGCGCTACTTCGCCGCCTTGCCCGGGAAGATCGGCCGATATTTTGCGCGCTGTTCCAGCACCTTTTCCACGTACTCACGCGTGCCGTGAAATTCCATCTGCACGAGGAACACGGCGCTGTTGGTCGCCCCCTGCCCTTTCGCCCACTTCAGCACGTTCCCCCGGCCGGCATTATAATCCGCCAGCGCAAAGACGGCGGGATTGTCGGTGTGCGGATAGCGAAGCAATAATTTATGCAAATACCAGGTGCCCGCCATGGTGTTCTTTTCGGGATCAAGCAATTGGCTGTGCCAGAAAACCGTGATGTGTTCGGCCTCGGCCCACTCCTTCGCGGCGCCCTCGCGGATTTGCATCAGGCCCAACTCACCAACCTTGCCCCGCGCCGCCGGATTGAACCTGCTCTCGCGCCAGACCACGGCCTTCACCAGCGCCGGTTCCACGCCGTAACGCCGGGCGGCCGCGAGGATCGCCGCGTCATGCCGATGCTCCCGGGCCTGGGTCAGCCACAGGTAAACGACGATCGCGTTCACGACAAGGAAATAGACCAGCCAGATCAACCAACGATTTTTCACCGCGACTTTCTATGCGACCGCACGGAAATACAAAAGGCAAAAGGCGAGGGCTGATCCCTCGTCGGGCGAAGCTCGATACTGTCCCCGGACCGCGGCTGTGTCCCGCGCCGCGCGGGATCAGCCGCAGCGTGTCGCCAAGACAGCTCGCCTCAACTTTGTTTCCCTGGTCACTCGAGGCGAAGCTGCTGCGGTTGGTCGAGGACGACACAGCCGCGGTCCGCTCCAGTTGCCATCGGGCTGCAACTGCGGGTTTTGACCATCGTCAATGCGCAATGGCGGCGCCCAAACAGCAAGCCGCGCCGCCACCGTCGCCTCGAAATCGCCGACGGTTTTCCTTTTTAATTCGGCCGTTTTAATTTCTCATCTCCTTCATGGTCGCCTGCGTCACTCTCGAAATCGCGCTCCGCAAGGAGTTCGACTACCTCATCCCGCCCGAGCTGGCCGGGCGCATTGAAGTCGGCTCGCGCGTGAAAGTGCCCTTCGGCCACCGGCAGGTGCTCGGCTGCGTGACCGCGCTCGTCGAGGCGTCCACGCAGACGAATCTGCGGCCCATCACCCGGCTGATCAGCGCGCACTCGCTGGTCACTCCCAAGGTGCTCGAGTTGGCGCGGTGGATCGCCGATTATTATTGTTGCGCGCCGGAGATCGCCCTCAAGAGCGTGCTGCCCGAGGCCATCCGCAAAGAGAAGGACGGATGGCGCGAACGGCTGTTCGTGCGACTGTTGCCCCCACAAGGCAACCCGCCCAAACTCACCCAGCGCCAGCAGGAAGTCTGGAACATCGTCGAGGAACGACGCGAAATCCTGCTGACCGAATTGCTCGAACTGGCGGAAACGACCGCCGAGACTGTGCGCCGGCTCGAGGACAAGGGGTTGGTCGCCATCACCAACGAAATCTCCGAACGCGATCCCTACGAACACGAACTCATCAGCCGCACGGATCCGCTGGTGTTGAACCCCGAGCAAGCCATCGCACTCGACAAAATCAAGGCAACGATGGCCTCATTGCCTGGCGAGGGAATCCCGGGTAGCACCCGCCTCCGGCGGGTCGTTTCCGGCGTCGCGCCGGAAACGTCCGTGGCGTCGCATTGGAAACCAATCACCGAACCCACCGTACGCCAACGCCGGCTGCCACATTTCGAGATTCCCGGCCGCGCTTACCACATTACCTGGCGTACCCACGGCAGGCTTCTGCTTCCGGAGGAGGCCCG
>JAYUBJ010000431.1:0-4850 GCA_043740915.1 Verrucomicrobiota bacterium | reverse complement strand
GGAGCGCAAAACTCGCCAGCACATCACGGTTCGGCGGGGGCTGGGACTTCCAACTCGGGGGCACTTCCCACTCGGGCAGTTTCACCGGCTCGGCCGGTTCGGGTGGATTTTCCGCGCGGCTCATCTGGCTGTGTTGGCTGGCCGCCAAGGTTTGAGCGATCTTCGTGGCTTCGCTGAGGGAGAAAGATTTTAAGAACTGCGCGAAGGCCGGCTTCTCCTTGGCGACCAGCCGGGCGTCCCCTTCCATCTTGAACAACCAGGTCGTCCCCTCGCGCCGCAACACTGCGACCACGATTCGCTCCTGCTGGCCGGATTCACCGCTGGGCGCCGCTGCGGCCACGTCAAAGATTTTGCCGGTGGATTCGCCGATGGCGACATCCTCCATCTGGGTGGCCAGATCATCCTGGGTGATCTCCGCCAGCTTGAGCTGCTGTCGCCAGAGGTTCACAAATTGCAAATCCGTGCCGCCCTTTCCCGGAAAGGGAATCACCGCCACCTCGGCCTGCCGGTTGGCTTCGCCGGGGATCAGGAAACTGACGACGCGCATGGTTTTCGCCGGCTGCTCCTCCCAACCCGCCGGCACCAGCCAGCGGACTTTTTCCTTGGCGACCTGGTAAACCCGGATTTGATCTTTCCCGCAGCCCGCCAGCAGCGCGGACATCAAAAACAAACCGGCCACGCGATTCAATCCGCATCGCCTGGATCCTGAGTGGCCATATAAAATTCTTCGCAAATACAAAATCACGAGGATTGACAGAGTAGCTCCCGCTTTCTCGCCTGGGCAAGGAAAAGCATTCCGCTGCCGGGAGTTCTTAAAGTGCCGTCGGATTTGGCTGAACCAAATCCCGCGGCAAGTTGGACGCCTTGGGTGGGGGGATTATTCGCCCTGCTTTCAACCCAGATTCATGCCCAGCAGGAACTCGATGTTGGTCTTGGTCTTCTTGAGCTTGCCGAGCATCAGTTCCATCGCTTCCACGGGCGGAACCCCGGTGAGCGCACGGCGCAGCACCACCACTTTCTGGTATTCCTGCGGATGATAGAGCAGTTCTTCTTTGCGCGTGCCGGAGAGTTCGATGTTGATGGAGGGGAAAATACGGCGATCCACCAGATGGCGGTCGAGCTGGATCTCCATGTTGCCGGTGCCTTTGAATTCTTCGAAAATGACCTCGTCCATGCGGCTGCCGGTATCGACCAGCGCGGTCGCGATGATCGTCAGCGAGCCGCCTTCTTCAATGTTGCGCGCCGCACCAAAGAAACGCTTCGGCTTGTGCAGCGCGTTGGCGTCCACGCCGCCGGAAAGAATCTTGCCGGAGTGCGGCTGCACGGTGTTGTAAGCGCGCGCCAGGCGCGTGATCGAGTCGAGCAGGATGACAACATCGCGCTTGTGCTCGACCATGCGACGGGCTTTTTCGATAACCATTTCGGCCACCTGCACATGTCGCTCGGGTGGTTCGTCGAACGTGGAGGCGATCACCTCGGCCGGGCGGCAGGAGCGCTCCATGTCCGTGACTTCCTCGGGCCGTTCGTCGATGAGCAGGATGATGAGGTAGGACTCCGGGTTGTTCTTGATGAGCGCGTTGGCGATCTTCTGGAGCAAAATGGTCTTGCCGGTGCGCGGCGGTGCGACGATCAGGCCGCGGCTGCCTTTGCCGATGGGGCAGACCAAGTCCAGCACGCGGGTGGACAATTCATCCGGCGAGGTTTCCAGGATGAACCGCTTGTTGGGGAAGAGCGGCGTGAGGTTGTCAAAGTGCGTCTTGTCCTTCGCCTTGTCCGGGTCTTCCTTGTCCACCGCTTCGACTTTCAGCAGGGCGAAGAACCGTTCCTTCTCCTTCGGCGGGCGGATTTGTCCGGCCACGAGATCGCCGGTTTGCAGGTCGAACCGGCGGATTTGGGAAGGCGAAACGTAGATGTCTTCGGGGCACGGCAGGTAGTTGAAACTCTGCGAACGTAAAAAACCGAAGCCTTCCGAAAGAATTTCCAGCACGCCCTCGGCAAAGAGAATGCCGCTGCGCTCGGCGTTTTTCTGGAGGATATGAAAAATCACCTCGTGCTTTTTCATTGTCCCGAAGTTCTCGATCGCCAACTCCTTGGCCATCTCGTTCAGCTCGCTGATCGGCATCGCCTGCAGCTTGCTGATATCCACGGTCTCCCCCTTCGTCTCCCCAACCGTGATCGCGGCCCCGTCCTTGGTGTCGGGGAACTCCTCGACGGCGTGCTGCGGCGGCTCGAGTTCATCGGAGGAAACGGGGGCGTGCGATGCGGTCCGCCTTGGCAGGTTTGCTTTGGCCGCACCGGGGCCAATTTTGTCCAACACCTTCGGTTTGGTGATTTTTCTGGGGATACGCGCCATAATGATTGAGTAAGTTGTCTGGGCGGCAGGGTTAACTGCTGGGCATGGTTCCAAATTGAACGACGGAGCGTCCAACTCGCAAATAATTATCAGACCGTGGCAGTTTTGCTACCGGGGATTCGACAGTGGATAATCCACTGGGTTAATAAGGCAGTGGAAATCTTGCGGTTAATTCGCGGACACGTTGGCGCACCTTCCGGGCCGCGTCAAGATTTTTAATGTCCAGCAACGCCTCGCTGATCATGTCGGCGATGGCGCTCATCTCCAGTTCTTTCATGCCGCGGGTGGTGACGGCCGGGGTGCCCAGGCGAATGCCGCTGGCCTGGAACGCCGAGCGCGTGTCAAACGGGATCGTGTTTTTGTTCACCGTGATGCCCGCCTCATCGAGCGCGCTCTGGCATTCCTTGCCCGTGAGACCGCGCGCGTTGACATCCACCAGCATCAAATGGTTGTCGGTGCCGCCACTGACGAGCCGGTAGCCGTTGCGGATCATACCCTCGGCGAGCGCGCGGGCGTTCTTGACAATCTGTTGCTGGTAGGACTTGAACGCCGGCTGCATCGCCTCGTGCAAACAAATCGCTTTGGCGGCGATGACGTGCATCAACGGGCCGCCTTGAATGCCGGGAAAAACCTGCGAATCGATTTCTTTCGCGTATTTCGCCTTGCACATCACCAACCCGCCGCGCGGACCGCGCAAAGTCTTGTGGGTGGTGGTCGTCACAAAATCGGCATGCGCGATGGGACTCGGATGCTCGCCCGCCGCGACCATGCCGGCGATGTGCGCGATGTCCGCGAGCAGCAACGCGCCCACCTCGCGGGCGATCTCTCCCATCCGCTGAAAATCAATCACGCGCGGATACGCGCTCGCGCCGACCGTGATCATCTTCGGACGATGCTCGCGCGCCATCTGGGCGAGTTGGTCGTAGTCGATGCGCTCATCGTCCTTGCGCACGCCGTAATGGACGATCTCGAAGAATTTCCCCGAGAAATTCGCCTTGTTCCCGTGCGTGAGATGGCCGCCGTGGCTCAAGTCCATGGTCAACATCTTGTCGCCCGGCTTGAGGAAGGCGAAATAGACCGCCATGTTCGCGCCACTGCCGGAGTGCGGCTGGACGTTGGCGTGCTCCGCACCGAAAAGTTTCCTGGCACGGTCGATCGCCAACTGTTCGACGGTGTCCACATTTTCGCAACCGCCGTACCACCGCTTGCCGGGATAACCCTCGGCGTATTTGTTCGTGAGCACGGAGCCTTGCGCTTCCATCACCGCCACGCTCGTGAAATTCTCGCTGGCGATCAACTCGATGTTCTCCTCCTGGCGCTGGCGTTCCAACCCGATGACCGCGGCGACCTCCGGATCGACGGACCGCACTTTCAACGCGTCGGATGGCAATCCCGCCTCCATTTTATTCACGCGGCGCTCGTGACGCCCGCCCTCAAAATGCGCGGTGAGAAACGTGTCCAGGATTTTCTTGCCGAGTTCGGGCGGAGTAAACTTGCCACCGAGGCACAGGACGTTCGCGTGGTTATGCTGCCGGGCCAGCGAGGCCATCTGCTCGTCGAACACCAGCGCCGCGCGCACCCCGGGCACTTTGTTGGCGGTGATGCTCATGCCCACGCCGGTCGTGCAGATCAGCAGCCCCAGTTCGCTTTGGTGATCCGCCACACTGTGCGCCACTGCCTGCGCATAGTCCGGATAATCGGTGGACTCAGTGGAGTTGGTGCCGAAGTCGAGCACGTTTATCCCCTGGCTCAGCAGGTGTTCCTTGAGGGTGGTCTTGAGCTGGAATCCGCCATGGTCCGCGCCAATGGCCAGCGTGAGCCTGCCGGGGGCCGCACCGCCGCTGGAGGCCGCGTCTGTTTGCTCGACGAATTTCAACATCGACTCGATGCCCTGTTCAATTTGATCCCGGCACTTCACATAAACCTCGAACGATCCGCCGATCGGATCGGAAATGTCCTTTTCAAAAAAATCCAGGGTCTCGTCAAACTCGCGGAGCAGGAAACATTTTTCCGAAGCCTGCGGGTAGAGCAACGTCACGGCGTCCACATGCCCGCGCGTCATGCCAAAAATGTAATCGGCCTCCTGCACCATCTGCCCGGTCAACATCCGGCTCCGCTGCCCGGCAATATCGATGCCCAGATCGCGGAGGGCGTTCACCGCGTGGAGACTCGGCGGCTGGCCGTTCACGGCGCCGACGCCCGCCGACATCACCTTGTAGTTGCCCCGGCCGCGGACGGCGTTCCGGAACAGCCCTTCGGCCATGGGACTACGACAAATATTGCCGGTGCAGATAAAGAGGATGGTTTTCATGCCAGATGACTAATTGAAGTTGGGGCGGTACCGCCAAATCGTCAACGGCGAAATCAACGCGGACGATACCCCTTCACCACCGCGAGACCCTTGAGCAAATCCAGCGCGCGCGCCAGGGCGGGATCGCGCACCACCGGCTTGGCGAGTTCGTTGGGGCGTCCTTTCGAAGGAATCGAGTCATCCTCG
>JAYUBJ010000430.1:0-4853 GCA_043740915.1 Verrucomicrobiota bacterium | reverse complement strand
GCACGACCTGTCGCGTGACGACGCTGAACGCCGCGCACGATCCGTTTTTTGGCGGCATCAATCCCGAGCCCATCCCGAAAAATTACGCGACGAGCGCGGCGTATTTGCGGAGGCACCCCCACGATCTCTGCCTCGTGACCGACGGCGACGCCGATCGCGTCGGCGGCATGGACGGGCATGGCAACCCGCTTTCGACGCACCAAATCATCTGCCTGCTCCTGCACCATCTGCATGTGAACCGGAAGGGCAGGGGACGCGTGGTGAAAGCGCTGACCACCACTTCGATGGTGGACAAGATGTGCGCCGAGTACGGCCTGGAACTGGTGGAGACCGGCGTGGGCTTCAAATACATCTGCGCCGAGATGCTCAGGGGGGACGTGCTGTTGGGTGCGGAGGAAAGCGGCGGCATCGGTTTCCCGGGCCACATCCCGGAGCGCGACGGCATTCTCGCCGGCATGATGCTGCTCGAACTGCTTGCCACCGAGCGCCAGCCTTTGACGAAGTTGCTGGCTGGTTTGGAAAAGAAATATGGCCCGCATCGCTACGCGCGGATCGACGCGCATTTCCCGCTGGAGAAACGCGCCGCGTTGATGGCGTTTTGCAAAAACAATCCGCCAACAAAGCTCCTTCAATCTCCGCTCGCCGAGGTAAAAAGCTACGATGGCGTCAAGTTTATCGCGCAGGACGGGAGCTGGCTCATGTTGCGCGGCTCCGGCACGGAACCGATTTTGCGAATCTACGCCGAGGCGAAAAGCGAGGCGGCCGCGGCCGCGTTGCTGAAACTGGGGGTCCGACTAACGCGGCGGGTTAACAGCCCGTTTAAGAAGTAGGCGACGAGGTGACGAGTCTCTAACTAAACCTTCAGAAACCGAAGAGATTTGAGACTCGTCACCTCGTCTCCTACAACGAAAAGAATTTTTAAACGGACTGCCAAGCCGGTTACTTCAACCCGAGCCCCAATGTTTCCTTGCAATACTTGAGGCTGCGCTCGATTTCGCCTTTTTGATATTCCTGCTCCGCCTGGGCGTTGGGCGAGTTGTGCGGTGGGATCGCCTTGCCCTTTTTGGCCAGCGCCACAAATTTGGCCAAATCCTGCGCGCGCGCCTTCGGCCAGGCGTTCCAAAACTCCTTTTTGAAATAGGGCAGCTCGCGCGGGAAACCGGAAATGGTTTCGATATGCACCGGCACGCCGGGGCAAAGCTGGGCGAAACGGTCGAAATAAGCTTTGGAGTCCACCGTGCCTTCACCCATCGCAGTCCATTGCACGGTCGCACCATTGGCCGATTCCCAGATCGCGGAGTCGCGCAGGCTCGTGGTGACGACATAGGCGCCGAGAATTTCCAGGTTTTCGAGCGGATCTTCAAACGTCCATGCAGCGTTGCCGGAGTCGATGTTCGCGCCGACGTAATCCTTCCCGGCAGCCTCGATGAGCGTCACGAGTTCCCATGCCTGCATGTCGCCAGCGTGATTTTCCACGGCGATCTTCACGCCGGCGTCGAGCGCCTGGCTACGGCAGGCCTTGCAAACTTTCACCGTGTCGGCGATGCGCGCCTCGATGCCGCCGGGTGTGAGGCGGTCCTCGCCGGCGCCGAGCACGACGCGAAAGACGGGCGAACCGAGCGCCTTGGCCATGCGAATGCCCAGGGCGAGATGTTCCTCCGCCGTACCCCAGTCCTTCTTGAAGCGCGTGGACGTGGGGCAAATGCTCCAGGAGCCGAGATGAATTTGCAGTCCTTGGTCTGCCGCCATTTTCCGCAAGTCTTTCAAGTAACCGTCCTCGAACTTCTCGAAGGGCTTCAGGTCGGTGATGAACAGCGAGTCGGTTTTCAGTGCGACGGCGTAATCGATCAACTGCGGCGCTTTCCAGTTCATGGCGCGGACGGAGAAGTTGTCGAGTCCGAGCTTGATGTTACGGCGCGGGACGGCGTTTTGCGCGATGGCCGGCAGGCCGGCGGCCAGTCCCGCAACGGCGAGGGCGGAGGTTTTCAGAAACGCGCGCCGACCAGTGTTCAAAGTGAATTTGTTCATGCGGGAACAATGCGTAACAAATCCCGGCCCGAATTGCCAATGGGAATGAAGGCGGGCCCCGGAGCGCACGCATCCGGGCACAACCCTCGTAGCGTGGGCGTCCCGCCTGCGAGTTCTGGCCGCGTCTCGCGGCCAGGCCCGGTCCCGGTCCCGGTCCACGGGGCGGGGACGCCCCGGGAACCCGCAGCCGAGGACGGCTGCGCTACGCGCGCCGTTCTGACTGCCACGCGGTAATTGTCCCCGCCACGCAATTGACTTTCGGGACAAATCCCCTTAACTGGACGGGCATGTTATCTCAAGCTTCCTTCTGGGGATCGGTCGAATTCGCGCCAGGTTTCGCGCCGCGCCCGCACCTCAGCCATGTGCTTTTCGACTTCGACGGCACCCTCTCACTCATCCGCCAGGGCTGGCCGGAGGTGATGATCCCGATGTTCATGGAGCTGGTGCCGCGCCGCGCCGGTGAAGCGGAAGCGGAAGTCCGCCAGCTCATGACCGACGACATCATGCGGCTCAATGGCAAGCAGACCATTTATCAGATGATGCAACTGGCCGGGCGCATCCGCGAACGCGGGGGTGAGCCGCGCGAGCCCCTTTGGTACAAGCACGAATACCTGCGCCGGCTCAACGAACTGATCCGCGCGCGCACCGACGGGCTGCGCGCCGGCTCCATTCAACCCGCGGAATGGCTCGTGCACGGCTCGCGGTCGCTGCTGGAAAATCTTCGCCGGCGCGGGTTGACGATCTACCTCGCGAGCGGCACGGATGAAATCTTTGTGAAGCAGGAGGCGGAACTGCTTGGTCTCACCGAGTTTTTCGGTCCGCACATTTATGGCGCGCAGGACGATTACAAGCAGTTCTCCAAGAAAATGATTATCGATCGCATCTTGCGCGAAAATTCCATCAGCGGAGCGCAACTGCTCTCGTTCGGCGATGGATATGTGGAGATCCAGAACACGAAGGAAGCCGGCGGCCTGGCGGTGGCGGTGGCGAGCGACGAGGCGCACAACGGCTCCGGCCGGGTGGACGAGTGGAAGCGCCAGCGCCTGCTTGGAGTTGGGGCGGACGTGGTGATTCCCGATTATCGCGATGGCGATGCGCTGCTCGAATATCTTTTGAGCAAATGAACGCGAGCCATTTTGATCCTGTAGCAGCCGACGTAAGGAGGCTCAAACTGAAGCCGAAAAATGTTGGAGCCTCCTTACGTCGGCTGCTACAATTCACGGGTACGATGGCCCTCGACAGATTCTTCACCCCTTCGGTATGACTCGCACGCCGCTCGACCTGAAGAAGCTGAAGGTGTATCCGCTCGCACAACGGCAGAGCCGGAGCCGGATCGAGGACATCCTGGTTAACCCGGATTCCACGCCGCCGACCTGCTCGGACGCCAACCGCACCCTGATTCAACGTTGCACGCAGGACCTTATCGCAGCGCGAAAACGCAATGCCAGCGTGATGCTTATTTATGGCGCGCACCTCGTGAAAAACGGCGGCGCGGCGATCATCGAACAACTGATGGCGCGCGGGTGGATCACGCATCTGGCCACGAATGGCGCCGGTTCCATTCACGACTGGGAATTTGCGTTTCAAAACTGGTCCACCGAAAGCGTCGAGCAGAATGTGGCGACGGGCACCTTCGGCACCTGGGATGAAACCGGACGCACGATTCACCTCGCGTTGCTGGCGGGCGGGTTGTGCGGCGAAGGCTATGGCGTTGCGTTGGGACGCGTCATTCACGAGGAGGGTGTCACGCTGCCGACGACGGCTGAGTTGGAGCAGGACTTGCGCACGGAGCCCGCCCACCCGCTGTCGCCCGCCCGCGCCGATCTGCTGCTGGCCATGCGCGAACACCACCTCCCGAGCGGTCGTACTACTTTGCTGCATCCATGGAAGCACACTTCGGTTTTCGGCAATGCCTTCCGCCACGGCCTGCCCCTGACGGTGCATCCCGGCATTGGCTACGACATCATTTCGAACCATCCGATGTTCAACGGCGCGGTGATCGGCCGCGCGGCGGGCCTGGATTTTCAACTCTTTGGCGGCGCGGTCGAAGGGCTGGACGGGGGCGTCGTGTTGTCGGTCGGTTCGGCGATCATGGCGCCGCAGGTATTCGAGAAGAGCCTCAGTTGTGTGAACAATCTGCGGCTGCAAGCGGGAAGGCCGATCGTCCGGGAGCACGCGATTTATGTGGTGGACCTGCAGGATGGCGGCGGCTGGGACTGGTCGCGCGGCGAACCGCCCAAGGACAACCCGGCGTATTACCTGCGCTTCTGCAAGAGTTTTTCGCGCATGGGCGGGGTGATGCGTTACGCCCAGTGTGACAACGTCGCCTTCGTTCACAATCTGCTGCACGAATTGACTCGCCTGTGAACATCGAGCGTTTCCAAGCTATCACGAAGCAGTACGCGAAACTGCGCATCGCGGTGGTCGGGGATTTCTGCCTCGACCGTTATCTGGAGATTGATCCGTCGAAATTAGAGACTTCCATTGAAACCGGGCTGCCCGTTCATAACATCGTCAGCGTCCGGAGTCAGCCGGGCGGGGCGGGAACGATTCTGAATAATTTGGTGGCGCTGGGAGTGGGTCTGATTTATCCGGTGGGATTTTGCGGTGACGACGGCGAAGGATTTGAATTGCTGCGCGCGCTACGGACGAAGCCGGGGGTGGTCATGGATGGCTTCATAACGACTCCCCACCGCCGGACTTTCACCTACTGCAAGCCCCTGGTAGTAACTCCGGGCAGGCCGCCGGTGGAGTTGAACCGACTGGACACCAAGAACTGGACCCCCACGCCTGCCCTGGTGGAGGGAAAGCTGGTCCACAAGTTG
>JAYUBJ010000429.1:0-4857 GCA_043740915.1 Verrucomicrobiota bacterium | reverse complement strand
CGCCGGCGGATCTGGCCCGGAAATACCGGGAAGATGACCGCCAGGTGATGGAAACCGGCGAGTTCCTGGAAAAGGTCGAGGAGAACCGGTTCATCCCTGGCGAAACCCGGGTCATCCAGGTGTTGAAGGCGCCGCTGCGCAACGCCCAGGGGGAAATTGTCGGCATCCAAGGCATCTTCCTGGACGTGACCGAGCGCAAAGAGTTGGAGGAACAATTGCGCCAGTCCCAAAAGATGGAAGCCATTGGCCAGCTCGCCGGCGGCGTGGCCCATGACTTCAACAACCTGCTCACGATCATCCAAGGCTATGCGCAACTCCTGCTGACCCAGGAAAATCTGCCGGCCAACGTCGCCGAGCCGCTCAAGCAAATCTACAACGCCGGAGAACGCGCCGCCGATTTGACCCGCCAGTTGCTCACCTTCAGCCGCAAACAAGTGATGGCCCCGCGCGCCCTGGATCTAAACGAGTCCGTCCGTGACATCACCAAAATGCTCCAGCGCATCATCGGGGAGGACATCACCTTGCAATGCGCCTTCGCTCCCGCCCTGCCTCGAGTCCTGGCCGACGCGGGCATGATCAACCAAATCCTCCTCAACCTCTCCGTCAACGCCCGCGACGCCATGTCCAAAGGGGGCCGGCTCGCCATCGAGACCTCGGTGGTGGAGTTGGACGCCGATGCGGCGTGGCGGCATCCTGAGGCGCGGCCGGGCCGCTTCGTTTGCCTGAGCGTGCGGGACACGGGGTGCGGCATCGCCCCGGAACATCTCGCGCACATCTACGAACCGTTCTTCACCACCAAAGACGTGGGCCGGGGCACCGGCCTGGGTTTGGCGACGGTGTTCGGCATTGTCCAACAGCACCAAGGCTGGATGGAGGTGGACAGCATCGTTGGAACCGGCACCACCTTTGAGGTGTTTCTGCCCGTCACGGCGGACACCCTGGCCTCCGCCGCGGAGACCGCGACCAAAGTGCGCGGCGGCACGGAGACGATTCTGGTGGTCGAAGACGAGGAGGCCCTGCGTTACATCGTGTTGATTGTGCTCCGCAACCAAGGTTATCGCGTTCTGGAAGCCGCTTCCGGGGTGAAGGCGCTCCTCGTGTGGCAGGAACACGCGGCGGAGATCGACCTGTTGCTGACCGATCTGGTGATGCCCGACGGCGTGACTGGGCGCGAACTGGCCGAACAACTGCGGGCGCAAAAACCCGAACTCAAGTTGATTTACACCAGCGGCTACAGTCCGGAGTTCGCCGGGCCGGATCTGACCTTGAAAGAAGGGCTGAACTTCCTGCAAAAACCCTATCCGCCGCAGAAACTCGCCCAGACGGTGCGCGATTGTCTCGATGCCTGAGGGCGCGCCGCGCCGCCCCACAACTGCGGCCGCGCGCGCGTTGACGCCGGTCGCTTTGACCTCGTGGTGATTCAAGCCGGCAATGACGCCGGGAGTTCCCCGGTTGGGGCCAGAGGGCGGCGGCGGAGTAAATCATTTTTGATTTTCGGCAGAAACTGATCTACTAATAGTCCAATCACACCACCCGTTCATGGCAAAGCCCTGGGCCGAGGTGGCGGGAAACAATGCGTGGAATCTCCACCGGCGCCACCCGGGCGAACCTTGGTTTCTTTTCCATCGTCCGCCTTCCGGGGCCGTATTTACGCGAGTGTTTTGGCGCGCGGCCCCGACCGCTGCGGTCGGGGCGGCTACGTAGAATTACGTAGGCCGATTTAGTTTGCGCTCCCTTCAAAAAAGCGCGACGAACTTTACTGCTGGAAAAGGCCTCGGCCCGTGGAAGGCCGGATCGGCAGCCCGGCAGCAAACCGCTGGCATTACAATTACCGGATGCAGTTGAATGAAACCAGAACGAACCCACACCTTGTTCGCCGGCTTCGCGCTGGCGCTGGGGTTGCTCGGCCTGGTGGCGTGGCTCAACTGGCGTCACGCCGCCCGGATGCGGGAGACGGCGCAGTGGGTGGCGCTCACGCACAAAGTGCAGGCGAACCGGGACCGGTTGTTCTCGCTCGTCCTGGACCTCGAGACCGGCCAGCACAGTTACGTGCTGACTGGCCAGCCCGTGTTCCTCGAGCTGTTTGAGCAAACCGCAGGTCAGGTGGTTCAACTCGAACGCACCCTGGAAGAATGGACCTACGACCGGGAGCAAAAGGCCAACCTGTCCGCGCTCAGGCCGCTGATAGCCCAACGAATTGACTCTGCGCGAAACACGGTGGAGTTGCGCAAGAACTCCGGCCTCGAGGCCGCCGGGTTGGAAATTGCGACGCTCAAGGGCAAGAATTTGACGGACGAGATTCGCGCGCAGTTTGTCCAGATGGAGGCACGTGCGGAGGTGCTGCTCAACGAGCGTTCCGCCGCCGCCCAAGCAGAGGCGGCCAATGCCAGCCGGCTGACCATCGCCGGCACGGGCGTGAGCGTCGCCCTGCTCGCCACGGTATTCGCGCTTTTGCTGCGCGAGAACCGGCTGCGCCAAGTCGCACAGGCGGCGGTGGAAAGATCCGCGGCGGAAATTCATGATCTCTACAACCAGGCCCCTTGTGGTTACCACTCCGTGGACACGGAAGGCGTGTTTGTGGCCGTCAACGATACGGAACTTGCCTGGTTCGGTTGCAGCCGCGAAGAACTCGTCGGGAAGAAAAGGCACCGGGACTTGGTCACCCCGGACACCCAGGCGGCCTACGACCAGGGCCTGGCCATTTTCAAAGAGCGCGGTGAAGTGAAGGATTTGGAATTTAAGCGGATGCACAAGAACGGCAGCGTGAAGGACATGCTGTTGAACGCCACGGCCGTGCGGGACGCGGGCGGCCGTTTGCTGCACAGCCGGTCGACGATGTTCGACATCACGGAGCGCAAAGCGGCGGAGGCGGAATTGCGGCGCAGCCGCGCCGTCTTCGAAAACCTGTTCGAGTCGCTGCCCGGACTCTTTCTGGTCCTCACACCCGACCTCAAGATTATCGCCGCCAGCGACGCCTACCTGAAAGCAACCATGACCCGCCGCAACAACCTCATCGGTCGCGGCCTCTTCGAGGTGTTCCCCGACAACCCGGGCGATCCGTCCGCCTCGGGCACCGCCAACCTGCGCGCCTCGCTGGATCGGGTGCGTCAGACCGCCACCGCCGACGCCATGGCCATCCAAAAATACGACATTCGCCGCCCCGATGGCGTTTTCGAGGAGCGCTACTGGAGCCCGATCAACTCCCCCGTGCTGGGTGCGGATCGGCGGATTGAGTTTATCATCCATCGCGTGGAGGACGTGACGGAATTCGTGCGGCAAAAGTCGAAGCCGGGAGGCAATACTTCCGAACTGCGCGCCCGGATGGAGCAGATGGAGGCGGAGATTTTTCAAAGCTCCCAAAAAGTGCAGGCAGCCAACCAGCAACTCGAGGCCACCAACCGGGAATTGGAGTCTTTCTCCTACTCGGTATCCCACGACCTTCGCGCGCCGCTAAGGCACATCGATGGGTTCGTGGGGCTGTTGCAGAAGCACCCGAATCCGCTGGGTGAGGAGGGACGCCGCTACTTGAACATCATCTCGGAGGCCGCCAAGCAAATGGGGCATCTCATCGACGACTTGCTTAACTTTTCCCGGATGAGCCGCACCGAAATGCGGGCGGTGGCGGTGGATTTGGAATCCCTGTTTCAAGAAGCCCGGCGCAGCTTGCAGTCCGAAATTCAGGGACGGCGCATCCTTTGGAAAACCCACGGTCTGCCGGAAGTGCATGGCGACCCGGCCATGTTGCGTCAGGTCTGCATTAATCTGCTGTCCAATGCCATCAAGTACACCCGGCCGCGCGATCCCGCCCAGATTGAAATTGGCTGCGCCGCCGCCCCTCCCGGCGAAGTGGCCCTGTTCGTGCGCGACAACGGGGTCGGTTTCGACATGCAGTATGCCCACAAACTCTTTGGCGTGTTCCAGCGGTTGCACCGCGCCGATGAATTTGAAGGCACCGGCATTGGGCTGGCGAATGTCCGCCGCATCATCAGCCGGCATGGTGGACGCACCTGGGCGGAAGCCAAAGCGGGTGAAGGCGCGACGTTCTATTTCACGCTGCAGCAAGAATTTTCAGCCGCGAAGGAACCCAAAGAACTCAAAGGATGAGGATGAACAAGACATGCGCCTTCCGCAATTTCTCTGCGCTCTTTGCGTTCTTTCGCGGCTAACCCACCACCAACACCTATGAGTCCTCTCAAACGCATCCTGCTCGTCGAAGACAACCCCAACGACGTGGAACTGACCCTGGCGGCACTGGCCGAGCACAACCTCGCCAACGAGGTCGTGGTCACGCGCGACGGCGCCGAAGCGCTGGATTACCTGCACCACCGCGGCGCGTTCGCCGACCATCCCCACGGTCGGCCGGTCGTGGTGCTGCTCGATTTGAAAATGCCCAAGGTGGACGGTCTGGAAGTGCTGCGACAGATGAAGGCCGATCCCGCGTTGAAACTCATCCCGGTGGTCATGTTGACTTCTTCACGCGAGGAACCGGACTTGATCAAGAGCTACGAGCTCGGCGTCAGCGCCTACATGGTCAAACCGGTTGATTTCAAACAGTTTCTCGAGGCGGTCAAACAACTCGGCTATTTTTGGGCCGTTCTCAATGAACCGCCTCCGGGCAGCATCCGAAAAAATTAAACCGGAATGAGCGGCCACATGAACCAACCCTTGCGCATCCTCCACTTGGAAGACAACCAGCACGACCGGGAGCTCGTGCGTTCACTCCTGGCGACGGCCGGCCTTGCCTGTGAAATCACCCCTGCCGAGACCCGCGCCGAATTCCAATCAGCCTTGAAGCAGGGCATGTACGACCTGATTCTTTCCGACTTTACCATACCCGGCTACGACGGGTTGTCCGCC
>JAYUBJ010000428.1:0-4858 GCA_043740915.1 Verrucomicrobiota bacterium | reverse complement strand
CGGGCGGATTGAACTTGCGCGCCAGCTTCTTTACCGTCTCGACATCCTTGGTGAGTTGGTAGAGGGCCTTGATCATCTCGTCCTGAAGGGCGGGGTTGCCCAAATGACCGACCGCAGGGGTGAGCCGGGTCAACTCGGCCGAGATGGCGTTGCACGATTTCTTGATTTCGTTGAGGGCAGCTTCCGGTTCCATAGGTTGGTTTGTTGTTGGCACCGAGTATTGCCTGGAACGGGCTTGAAGGGAAACGCATTTCTGGGGCGCATTTCTGGGGCGATACGGATCGGCGGCGAAAGAGCGCTGCGGAATGGTCGCACAAATTTCCGCCCGTCCCAGTATTTGACACCCCGCCCGTGCCCGCTATATTTGCCGCCCTTTATGAACCGAAATCCGCATGTGGCCGTGGTCGGGGCGACGGGCGCCGTTGGGATCGAAATGATCAAAACGCTGGAGCAACGCGCCTTTCCCGTGGGCAAACTGACGTTGCTCGCGTCCGCCCGCTCGGTCGGCAAGCGCCTCAAATTTCGCGGCCAGGAAATTACCGTCCAGGAATTGACCAAGGATTCGTTCGCCGGCATCGACATCGCGCTCTTCAGCGCCGGCGGCGGCATCTCGAAGGAATTCGCGCCCGTCGCGGCGAAGGCCGGCTGCGTGGTCATCGACAACTCCAGCGCCTTCCGCATGGACGACTCGGTGCCGCTAGTGATTCCCGAGATCAACGCCGCCGATGCCAAGTCCCATCGCGGCATCATTGCCAATCCGAATTGCACCACTGCGGTCACCTTGATGGCGCTTTATCCGCTGCACCAGGTGTTCGGCGTGAAACGGATTTTTGCGTCAAGCTATCAGGCGGTCTCGGGAACGGGCGCCAAGGCGATTGAAGAATTGGAACGCCAGGTCGGCCAGGTCGTCCGCGGCGAAACCGTGACGAAAGAAGTGTACCCGCACCAGATCGCGTTCAATGTGATACCCCAGGTCGATGCGTTCCTGTCGAGCGGTTACACCAAGGAAGAAATGAAGCTGGAGAACGAAGGCCGCAAAATCATGCATCTGCCCGGTTTTCGCGCCAGCGTGACTTGCGTGCGGGTCCCGGTGTACCGCGCACATTCCGTCGCCGTCAGCGCCGAGTTTGAAAAACCGGTGACCGTGGCCGCGGCGCGCGCGGTGTTGCAAAAAGCACCCGGCCTCGATGTCGTGGACGAACCGGAGAACCAGAAGTATCCGATGCCGCTGTTCACCGCCGAAAAATACAACTGCGCCGTGGGCCGGCTCCGGCTGGATTGCGCGCTCGACAACGGCCTGTGCTTCTGGGTTTCTGGCGATCAACTGCTCAAAGGCGCGGCGTTGAATGCCGTGCAAATCGCCGAAGTCTTGATGCAGTCTTAACGCCGCCGGTCAACAAAACCGCGCGCTGCTGCTTTCGACGGTGGGGCGAGACTACCGGCGAGCCAAATCGGTGACTAAGCCAAAAACCGGCTCGCGAGTACGCTCACCCCACCGCATGAGACTGGGACCAAACGCGGAAGCGGACTGAAAACGACGATGCAAACCGTAGCCATGGCCCGCCATGCGATGGCGACCCGTTTTGAACTCGTGCTGCACGGCCCAAACGCCGTATCCCTGCGCGCGGCCGGCGAGGAGGCTCTGGACGAAGTGGAGCGACTCGATGCGCAATTGAGCCTTTACCGGCCCGACAGCGAAATCAGCCACCTTAATTTGCATGCCGCCACCGCGCCCGTGCGCGTCACGCCCGGATTATTTTATTTGCTGCAACGCGCGCAAAAACTGAGCGTGGAAGGTGGGGGTGCGTTCGACATCACCATTGCGCCGCTGATGCGCTGTTGGGGTTTCTTCGGGGGTACCGGAAAGTTGCCGGATCCCGGCGCGCTGGCCGAGGCGAAATCCAAGATCGGCATGAAGCTCGTGGTGCTCGATGAGGGAAATTTCACCGTTCGATTCACGTGCGCCGGAGTAATGCTGGATCTGGGCGCGATTGGCAAAGGCTACGCGCTCGAACGCGCCGCGGACATTCTGCGCGAAGCCGGCGTGCAAAGCGCCCTGCTCCACGGCGGCACCAGCACCGTCCACGCCCTCGGCACCCAACTCAACGGCGACGCTTGGAAAGTGGCCGTGGAACGTCCACCCGAACTTTCCGAAAGCGCAACCCCAACAACACGGAATGCAATCCTGGCCATGATTCCTCTACAGGACGAGGCGCTGTCCGTTTCCGCCGTGTGGGGCAAATCCTTTCAGGCGGGCGGAAAAACGTTTGGCCACATCCTCGATCCGCGGACCGGTGAACCCGCCGAAGACGCAGTGCTGGCGGCGGTTGCGCTGCCCTCGGCCACCGAAACCGATGCATTCTCCACCGCGCTGCTCACGGCGGGCCTCGCCGGCCATGAGGCGATCGCCGATCTGCGCGCGGGGATGAGAACCCTCGTCGTTGCGCGTGCGGACGCAACTGGGAAGCTCCATTTGAAAGCGCGCGGCATCGACGTCATGGCAGATGTGAATCAATAGAGCTCCGAAATTGAGTTGCTGCAAACGAGCTCCAAAGAAAACTTTTTTGACCGCGAACCCTTGCGAAATACGCGAACACTTTCCAAAATATTCGCCTTCAACCTGTAAAAATCAGCACCATCCGTGTCCACTTTTCCCCTTCGTGCCAATTCGCGGTGGAACAGAACCGTTGGCTTAGCGCGCCTCTTTTTGGCGTTCCTCAATAATCTTCAGGTAGGAAATGGCGAGGGTGTTGTCCTCCGGATGCAAGCGCATTGACCGCTGAAACCAGGGCTTGGCCGCGGCGAAATCCCCGGCCTGGGCCCGGTGCCAGCCTTGCACGGCAACTTGATAATAGCCGTTGGGATCGAGTTCGTTGGCGCGTTTGAAAAACGGATCGGCCTCTTTCGGGCGGTCAAGCCAGTCGAGACACATGCCGTAGCGCAGGGGGTTGTAAGCGTCGTGTGGATTGAGCTCCATGCCGCGCTTGAACCACCCCATCGCCTCCCGGGCGGATTTTTCGTAATCGGGGTTGCCCGCGAAACTTAACAGCCGCAGCGACTCGCCCAACTGGTGGGTGGTTTCAGGGTTCTTTGGCTCGACCGCCTGCGCCTGTTCGAGCAAGGCAATCTGGTCCGTCAGGGTGAGCTTCGGGCCGGCGGCGCGATCGAGAAGAATATATTCGTCAAAGCGCCGCGTGCCCTGCTGGCCGAGATAAAAAACGACGACCAGTCCAAGCGTGGTGGCCGCAATTTTTCCCGCGAGGCCGAGGTTGAACCAGAACCGTTCGCTGGCAAAACGCCAGTGCGCGGTGAGCAGGGCCATGAGTGTGATCGCCACGAGGGCGTTGGCCGGGATGTGAAAATTAAAATCGACCACGCCATGCAGCAGCAGGGCGAACAGCCCGATCGAAGCGCCGAGCGCGAAGGCGGCCCGATTGCTCTTGCGGCTCGAACGGTCGTGGGCGGTGCGTTGCACGTATTTCCAGCAGTGCCACACGCCGAAGTAGAGCAGCAGCCAGACGGCAGCCACGAGCAGCGCGCCGGCCGTCCCCCAATCGGCGAGGGTATTCAGGTAATCGTTATGCACCCGGTTGGGACGCGCCTGCACTTCCCTGGGACGGTACGCCGGGAACCGATGATCAAAATGGGCCGGGCCGACCCCGACCCAGAAGTGATCTTGCCACATTTGGAGGGCGGGTTGCCAAAGTTGAAAACGGATGTCATCCACCTTTCCTGAAACGAAGGATTGCTCGATTCGCTGTTTGGAAAACTGTGCCGTACCGACAAACCAGACGCCCGAGGCAAGCAACACCGCCAAAAACAAAAACGCCGGAATCCGGAAACCCGGTTTGCGGATCAGTAGGGCGAAGAACAACAGCACCGACAGTCCTGTGGCAATCCAGCCGCCCCGAGAAATGGTGACGCCGATGCCCGCCAGGATGACGAGCGAGGCATAGCCCAGGAACACTCTCGACGTGACTGAGAGCCGACCAGAAAGCGTGTAGGCCAGTCCCAACGGAAGGATCATCTCCAAGAATCCGGCCAGATGATTCGGACAGATGTAGGTGCCCGAGCCACGCCGGGCATACTGGGCCGGGCGGATGAAGTGCCAGACGTGGTCGGAGTGCGTAAGGTACTGGTAAACGGCGTAGATCGAAATTGACATCGCGAGAAAGATCAGCGTGAAAGCAATGACCTGTGCGGATTCCGACTTGTTCAAGTTATTGATGACGGCAAAGAAGAGGACGGCATAGATCAGAATCTTGATGAGTTCCTCCCGCGCCACGTACTCGATGTCCGCCTGCCGGTAGCGCACGATGGCGTAGCCCACAAATAAAACGACCGCCCAGCAGATGGGCGGCCAAAGCAACCGCGGTTCGCGGCTGGCCCAGATCCGGACCAGCCAAAGAAGAACCACGCCGAGGGTCAGGGCCTGGATGACGAGAAAATCCTGCGGCCGCACCGCACCCGTGGCCAGCGGGCCGAATACCAGCACCGCCAGCACCAAACCGAGGATGCCCCTTTCACACCACTCATCCAGTTGCTCGCGGTTCATTTAACTCACGACCAATACGCGCGCGGATCCGTGATCCGCCCCGTGATCGCGCTGGCGGCGACGGTCGCGGGCGAGGCGAGGAACACCTGTGATTCCTTGTGGCCCATGCGGCCGGGAAAATTACGGTTGGTGGCGCTGATGCACTTCATCCCGGCGTGGTTCATCCGGCCAAATGTGTCGAGCGGGCCACCCAGGCACGCGGCGCAACCGGCGTTCTCGGTCATTTGCACGCCGGCGTCCACGAGGATTTGCCAGATGGTTTTGTCGCCCCACTTCGCGGTTTGCAAATCATGCACGATTTCC
>JAYUBJ010000427.1:0-4860 GCA_043740915.1 Verrucomicrobiota bacterium | reverse complement strand
TGCGTCCTGGCGCGTCTCAGGCGCTGATTTTGACGACGCCTGGCGCACTGGCAGGAATGACTCAGGCAAAAGCGCTGGTGATAAAGGTGACGCGGATTCGGAATAAAGGGCTTCTTGCACGCCTGACAGAAAAGTGATGTGTTCATTTTTTGGCTCACCAAAAGCAGCAGTCCCTATCGCGTGGCTCCGCGAATTCCTGGCGTTTCAGCGTGAGATGGGTTGGAGTTTAGCCGGGATCAACCGCGCGCGGCCGAAAAGCGGCGCAGCAGCGGCCGCACTCCAAAACCTGGCAGAAATTCGCAGCACCTTGAACGGTGCAGCAGCATTTTGGAGTGTGGTGACTCGTCACCGCTTTCGCGCAGGCGACTTGTCTCCGCGCGCCGCCATCACCTTTACCGCCACCCCAAAAGTCTCCCGCCAATGAAGTTTGCAGTCCCTACAAACCGTGGCCGTGGAACCAGAGGGAAAACCCACCCCATCCTCAACGGGCGCCGAGTTCGGCCGGCAGGTGCGCCCGCACCAACTCGCCACAACCCAACGGGGTGGTGGATATGCACGCCCCCGCCCGATGGCATGCTCCATGCCACCGGGCGGGCTATCACGGCGCGCAAGCAGCCGCCCTGCGTCAAGTCGCCCGCGCCGTGCTGACGGCGCTGAATTTCAAGGTTCTCACCGCGGCCGACGGCACGGAAGCGCTGATCCAGGTGGCGGAGAAGCGGGCGGAAATCCGGGCGGTGATCACCGACCTGCATCTGCCGAACCTGGACGGTCTCACGTTCGTGCGGGTGCTGCAGCAACTGTTGCCGGAGGCTGGATCATCGTGGCCAGTGGACGGCTGGAGCAGCGGAAAGAAGCTGAATTCGCCGCCCTGGGAGTTAGCGCCCAACTCAACAAGCCCTTCAACCAGGAGATGTTGGTGGCGGCTTTGAGCACTGTTTTCAAGGAATGAAATCATCCTCCTGGGGTTGGATCCAGCCCGCCATCCAACAAGTGGCTGAACCTGTCAGGCGGGACGAGGAGATCCAAGACCAGCCAGGTGACTGCAAGGATTAATTACCGAAAATCGACTGTCGAAAATCGACTTGCATCTTGTCCGGTGCGACGTAGCGTAACTTCCCCATGAACCTGTCTCAGAGTACTCCGCGACTTCTCGTCGTTGATGACGACGAAGGTATGCGCACCATGCTGGGAATGGTACTGGCGAGTGCCGGTTACGCTGTGGACACAGCTGAAGATGGAGTCGAAGGCCTCGCGATGTTGCGCGCGAATAAATACGATCTCCTGGTCAGCGACAACCAGATGCCGAGATTAACCGGATTGGAGATGATCAAGCAGCTGCATACCCAACCCATCAGGTTGCCAATCATAATGACAACGACCACCTTGAAACCCGAGGATTTGGTCGGTCTGGATATTCCTCCGGTGAAATTGCTGGTCAAACCTTACTCGCTCGTCGATTTGTTGGCATTGGTGAACACGATGCTCACCACCGACTACACCGGTCGGTGAGTTGCGGGCGGTTAGAATGGAGTCGGCTTTCAGGCGCCCATTGATCAGTTCGATCCCCTCGCACAAATTGTGGCTGAACCCGCCGTTGACAACGCCCGCCGTTGCGCTACGGTTGCGCGCTCTGAAGTTGAATTATACCTGATTTATGCCGAACACCAAGTCCGCCGAACGCCGCATGCGCGGCAGCGTCCGCAAACAAACCGCCAACCAAAGCATCAAGTCCCGCTTGAAGACGTTGGGGAAGAATTACGCCGACGCGTTGAAAGCGTCGAAAAAAGACGAAGCCACTGCGGCGTTGAAGGCGATCAGTTCCGCTTTCGACAAGGCCGCCAAGACCGGCGCGGTGCACAAGGCCACGGCCAACCGCAAAAAATCCCGCCTGACCCTGGCGCTCAACCGCCTCAAGTAGCCGTAGCCGCGCCGTCTTCAGCGCGAGTCGGCGATCAGTTTCATCACCTGCTCGGCGGGAGTCTTGGTGATGATGAACTTGTCGTGCCCTTCCACGTCGGTGGCCAGATCGATCCGCGTGTTGTCCCCATCCTGTTCGATGGTGGCGATGTGGCCGACGTTCACGTAGACCACGTGGTTGGTGTCGTCGGTTATTTTGATGAACGGCATAGGTTGTCTCCTGCGTTAAGCCAGCCCCCTAAGTCTTGGAACCAGCCGCGTCGAAATGGTCGGAGCGACAGGATTTGAACCTGCGGCGTCTTGGTCCCAAACCAAGTGCTCTACCAGGCTGAGCTACGCTCCGCGCCACGGAAGGGTCATCATTCATGCAATCACGGGGCAGCGCAATGACTTTCTCGCGGCTTTCTCGCGCATGACTTTCTCGCGCGTGCAATTCGCTTCCCATTGTTTTTCGCTCTGCTAACGTGCGCCCTATGCCTTTTAGCAAATTAGGTCTTTCGCCCGCGCAATTGGACGGGGTCAAGGCGATGGGTTACATCGAGCCCACGCCGATTCAACTCCGCGCTATTCCGCTCATCCTCGCCGGACAGGATGTCATCGGCAGCGCCCAGACCGGCACCGGCAAGACCGCTGCGTTCGCCCTGCCCATTCTGACCAAGCTCGGCCAGCACAGCCACGCGACGCGCGTGCTCATCCTCGAACCGACCCGCGAACTGGCCGCCCAGGTCGAAACCGCCATCCGCGATTTCGCCCGGTTCACCAATATCCGCGTCGCCGTGGTGTACGGCGGCGTGGGTTACGGCAAGCAAATGGACGCGCTTCGCAACGGCGTGGACATCATCGTCGCCACCCCGGGCCGCCTGCTGGACCACTTGGAGCGCGGCACCTGCCGGCTCGATCAAGTGCAATATGTGGTGCTCGACGAGGCCGACCGCATGCTCGACATGGGCTTCCTGCCCGACGTGCGGCGCATCCTGGACAAATGCCCGCGCGACCGGCACACCTCGCTTTTTTCCGCCACCATTCCGCCGCAAATCGAAACGCTCATCAAATGGGCGATGAAAAACCCACAGACCATCGAGATCGGCGCGCGCCGTTCGCCGGCGGAAACAATCAAGCACGTGCTCTATCCCGTGGCGGAGGATCAAAAGTCGGACCTGCTGCGCGCCTTGTTGGAAGAAGTGAAGTACGATTCGGTGATTGTTTTCTGCCGCACTAAACATCGTGCGGATCGCATCGGCAGCCTGCTGCAAAAAAACCAGCACGCCGTGGCCGTGCTCCATTCCAACCGCACCCAGCGCGAGCGCGAGCAGTCCCTCGAGGGATTCCGCAACGGCCGCTACGAAGTGCTCGTCGCCACGGACATCGCCGCGCGCGGGTTGGACATCGCCAATGTCAGCCACGTCATCAACTACGACGTGCCGCAACACCCGGAGGATTACGTCCACCGCATCGGCCGCACGGGCCGCGCGGAACACGCCGGCGACGCTTTCACGCTAATGGTTGCCGAGGATTCGCAGCACGTTCACGCCATCGAACGGTTCATTGGCCGGAAGATCGAGCGGATCAAGATGGAAACCTTCAACTACAAATACACCGCCATCTTCGAGGAGGGCAAACCGGGCGCGCCTGCTCCGCACGAGCGCAAGATGCGCGGTGTGCGCCTGAGCGGCGGTTACTACTTTGGGCCGTCGAAACGACGGCGGTAAGTTGAGCCGGAACTTGCGGCGAGACCCGGGTTTGTACCATCCGCGGCTTTGCCAGTTCGTCGCCGTGGGCATCGCCATGGTTACGGGTGGGGTTCGTGCGTCCACCGAGGACCGTGTTCACAGGCTCGAAGAGGTGCAATTTCGACTGGACAGGCACAAAATCATGTGAAATATGGTGGAAATCATTTCGTAGCACATGCGACGCAAGCCACATCGATTTTTGGCCTACACCCTGACGGAAGTACTGTTCATGACGGCCGTACTGGCGATTATCCTCGCCGTGGCGGTGCCCAAACTCTCGAGCTCGAACGACACGGCGCAGACCACGACTTGCATTGCCAATCTCGCAACAATCAATGCTGCCAAACAACAATGGGCCGTGGATTTCCAGAAGCCAGGAACCGCCGCGCCGAATCGCAGCGACATCTATGGGGCCAAACTCTACATCAAGGTCGAGCCCGTCTGCCCCGCCGGCGGCTCCTACAGTTTTCAGGCCATCAGCCTGAAACCGACGTGCTCGATCCCCGCCCACAGTCCCGTGACTCCGGTGAGTCCAACGAGCCGTCCGGCCGTGCAATTTTGATGGCCGTGCCGCAAGATTCCACGGACGGGCACGTTCGTGATTCGCGCCCTTCAACCGCCGCAGTTCACCTGAGGAGGTGCTGGTCTTTGTCCGCCTCCAAGTGAGCGTCCGCACCTTGGCTGCCGCGAGATTTGTGGGTTGGGTCATCCGGGCGGGTTGATTGATATTCCGATGTGTCCGATCAGCGACATCGGCGCTTATCGATCTGCGGTCATCTGCGGTCATCCGCGGTTTCTCGGATAACGGTCTGGGTGGGGCAACGGATACATGCCCGCGCGTTGGCCTGCGGCGCCCAACCGTATCCCGAGTGTGACCCCGGGTGGGTTTCGTTTACGCTTTTCCGCGATGATTGGCCGAATTTGGACCTGGATTTTTGGGTGCGCAAAGCGTACGTGGCGGCCCGGGAGGGGGAACCATGAGCCACCGCAAACACCGGAGTTGAATTACCACGAAAAGGCGCTAAAGGCACAGAATATAGGATCAGGATAGCGCGTGTGGCATGGTTCATTTTTCAATGGTCGGGTGAATCATTCCGGCACCGGGCAATGTAACGGGATATGTAACGGGATAAGACTTGACCCGTAGAAGTTTGATAATGAACCTGTGCTGATTATGGGACTCTCAAAAGCCGCGTTAAAAATTTTGCTCAAC
>JAYUBJ010000426.1:0-4866 GCA_043740915.1 Verrucomicrobiota bacterium | reverse complement strand
GGATTTGCATGACGCGGCGGATCTCATCGTCCCGGCCGATCACCGGGTCGATCTTGCCGGCGCGGGCCAGCGCGGTGAGGTCTTTCCCATACTTTTCGAGCGCCTGAAATTTCCCCTCCGGTTCCGGGTCGGTGACCCGCTGATTGCCGCGCAGCTCGACGAGCGCTTTCAACACCGCGTCCCGCTTCAAGCCGTGCGCCTTGAAAATCCTTTCCAGGCTGGAACCACCCTCATTGATCAAGCCGAGCAGCAGATGCTCCGTGCTGACAAAGTCGTCCCTGAGCTTTTTGGCCTCGGCGACGGCGGAGTCGAGCGCTTGTTTCAGCGCGGGGCTGAGGAACAGATCGACCGAGCTGGCACCCTGGACTTTGACGCGCCGCGCGAGGGCGTTTTCCAGGTCGCCGATGAATTTCGGCAGGGCGACGGCCATTTTCTGTAGCAGCGAGGGAATGAGACTGTCGGCCTGCTGCGCCAAGGCGAGCAGCAGGTGCTCGCCGTCGAGTTCCTGATGCGAGCGCTCGTGCGCGAGCGTCTGCGCATTGCGCAACGCCTCCTGCGCCTTCGTGGTAAATTTGTCGTATTGCATAGTATGTCTTATAAATCCTTCGCGCAACGGAAGCCGAGGTTGTGGATGGTGTAACTCGCCCGCAGGCTGCTGCGAAAACCAAAGCGCATGAACGCCGGATAATCACTCGGATCCCGGGCGCCTTGGGAACCGGCACCGCAAAAGCGATCGCGGTCGAGGCTCGTGTCGCCGCGCGACTCGCCGGTGACCAGCGCGGTGTTGAAATCGGCCACCCACTCCCACACCAGGCCGTGCAAATCGTGGACGCCCCAGAGGTTCGCGTCGCCCGCACCCACGGCCGGGAGCAGCGGCAACGATGGCGTGGAATACCAGCGCAGGATCTGCTTTTGGAACTCCGGATCATTCCCCCCATCGGCCCGCACCGGGCTGGCCGAGGCGGCATATTCCCATTCCGCCACGGTCGGCAGACGTTTACCCTGCCACGCCGCGAAGGCTTTGGCGGCGAACCACGAGACGTGCGTGACGGGTGCTTTCGCCAGCGCCGCCGCGCCCAATTCCAGATCGCCCGCCCAGTGCTTCAAATACGCGTCGTCGGCCAACAGCCGTTTCACCTGTGCACGCTGCCAGCGCGGATGAGCGCGAACGAATTCAAGAAACTCTGCATTGGTCACGGGAAAAACCTCGAGGTAAAATATTTTCACCGACACTTCCCTGGGATCATCCGGGCCGCGAAACTGCGGCCGATAAACGCCCGTGGGAATCTGGGCCATGCCGACTGGAGCTTTCGCCAGGTTCACTCCGTTGGTTTGGCCAGCCACCGCGAGCGTCGCGCCAATCCAGAACACCAGCCCGACGCGGAGATTCTTCATAATCACATCAACTCCTTTTCCGGCGATTAATACGTCTCGCCGCGAACATGGCAGACCTCGTCCACCGCGCGCCGGGGAGTCGGCGAAACCGGCTGGCCAAAACCCAGTCGCAACAACAATTGAGGGTAACCGGTTTTGCCGGCCAATTCGCAGAGGCGCGGCCGGAGTTCGGCAACTTCAATCGGCTGGTTCAGGAACGAGGCCCACACGTCCTCGACGCGCGCACGCAAGAGCACCCGGGCCAGCGCCTGTCCGGCGGCGAGCCACGCCGGGGGATCATCGGCATCGGTTTGCAGCAGCGCGAGCGCCGGCGAGCCGAGGGCGATTTCCTGATTGTGCGCCGCCCGGCCGGCGCCCATGTCGAACGTGCGGATGATCGACGGCCCGGCCAGTGAAACGAGGTTGCCCAGCCCTTTGGCCGAGCCGGGAATCCCATCGTGGCTGGCACTGCGGTTGGGATGCACCCACGCCGCGACTTCGCGACGAAACCGTTTGTCGGCCCATTGGAGGCAATCCCCCTCGGCGATGAGCGCCGCCAGGGACTGGCGGTTCCTCTCGCCCTGCACGTAATTGAGCCAGGCATGTTCCTGATGCGCGGCGTCGCGCAACGCAGCGAGCAAAAGCTCGGGCAAAGGTTCGTCCAGGAATGGCTGGCGGTTCGTACGCCGCTTGGCAATGGCGTGAAATAACAGGGTTTCTTCCGGGTAGTTTTCGTTGCCGGAACCGAACTGGACGCGCGCCAGCCAATCGGGATTACCCGGGTCGGGAAGGGTCTCGACCATGCCGAGCACGCCGAAATGCCGCATCGCCACGCGCAGATTCAACAACGCCGCGCCGCAACTGATGAGCATCTCCCGATCATCCGGGTCGGTCATCGGCAGCGCCCGGGAGCGGTCGGCAAACAGGTGAATGGCATCGCCATGAATTTCAAACAGCCACGGCTGGGTGTTGTGATTGGAAGGGGCGAGCACTGCGTAATTGAGGAGAAATCCCATCTGCTCGACGGGCGTTCCGGTGGCCGGATAATCCTCCACGGAAACATTCCAGATATCCAAGGTGACGTTCATGGCATTTTTGTGTGGTGTGCTGCGGTGTTGGTTCGGCGGTTCATGGGTGTGATGCGGACGTTTTGAACGGCAAGGCAAGCCTTCATGGAGTTTATTCGAAAGGATTAGGCCCGGGTGGCGGCGCCTCGCTGCGGATTCGTCGGACTACCTCCACCTTCACCGCCGCGCCGGTGTTGCCCCAACTGTGGAGGGCGTAAGTCAGGACATTGGCCACTTGTTCGTCGGTCAGATAATTCAAAGGCACCATGATACCGTTATACTTTTTTCCGTTCACGATCATTTCGCCGGATTGGCCCTGGAGGATGCCCCGGATGGCGCGCTCCTGGTCGGCCATCAGGAAGTCCGACTTGGCCAGCGGCGGGATCTGGCCGGGGATGCCCTGCCCCTCCGGTTGGTGGCAGACAAAACAGGTTTGCATGAACACTTGCCTGCCCTTCTCCACCTGAATCTCCCGGGACAAACTGGTGATCTTCGGGTCGCTTTTGATGATGTCCTTCATCTGCGCCTGCAACAACGCAATTCTTTTCTTCGCCTCCGAGCCGGCCTCGGCCTGGCTGCCCAGATACGTCGCGTCCACTTCCTTGCCGGAATAAACGAGACGGTTCTCTGGGCCGGTCACCTTCAACATGCCGAGAGCGCCTTTGTTGAAGGCGCGAAAAAGCGAATGGTCGACGAGTATGTAAGTGCCCGGAATCTCCACGCGAAATTCCACCATCACCGAACCCCCGGCGGGAATCAACGTGGTCTGGACATTCTTCTGCGCCAGCTTGGTGCCGCCCTCGGGATAGACGGTATCGAAGATTTCGCCGATGACATGGAAGGAGGAGAGAAGATTCGGGCCCCCGTTGCCGACATACAGGCGAACGGTTTCACCAACCTTCGCGGTGAGGGCCTTGTCACCGACGAGCGAGTTGACTGAACCATTGAAGACAACGTAGGTCGGCCGCTCGTCCACCGCTTTCTCCAAGTCGAACGTTTGCAGACCCTCTGCGCCGAACTTGCCCGCCGTGTAGAATTCGCCCTGCATGACGTAGTATTCCCGGTCCACCGGCGGCAGGCCTTCCTTCGGCTCAACCAGGATCAGACCATACATTCCATTGCCGACGTGCATCCCGACGGGCGCCGTGGCGCAGTGATAGACATACAGGCCCGGGTTCAATGCCCGAAAAGAGAACTGCGACGTGTGGCCCGGCGCGGTAAATGAGGAAGTCGCGCCACCGCCGGGACCGGTGACGGCGTGCAGGTCGATGTTGTGCGGCATTTTGCTCGTCGGATGATTGTTGAGGTGAAACTCCACCAAATCGCCCAGGCGCACCCGGATGAAACTGCCGGGGACTTCGCCGCCAAATGTCCAGAACAGGTAATCCACGCCATCCGACAAGCGGGCCACCACTTCCTTGACTTCCAATTTGACGATCACCTTGGTCGCGTACTGGCGCTTGATGGGTGGAGGAACATTCGGGGCCTGCGTAAGCACCGCGTTCTCCAGGCCGACAATGGGTTCGTCCACTTGCGCCCAAGCACGGTTGGCGGCAGCGAAAGCGCCCCAAAAAACCAAACCGACCGCGCTGAGTTTCAAGATCTTCATAGTGCTGTTCTCTCATCCATATTTGCCTGGCCTTGCCGCCAGTCACACAAGCCTGTTCATCTGATAATCCCGAGCCTCGTCGGCGGCAGTTTGTTTTTAAGCATTTCGCCCAAGCACCGGCCCCATTGATGCTGGATCAATCTCCTCACATCGACGCCAGTTTAAGGCGGGGTTATCCTGGCGGCTCCACAGTTCTTGCCAAAGCCTGATCCCTTATTGCAACCCTCTGAAGAACGGGTGGAACTCGACGGCGACCCCGGCGGCATCATTATGGAATTTCGCCGTGTCCCGTCGCTGTCTTGTGATACAATCGGATGCTGTAATTTTGGCGGTGGTTAACTTGGGCGTCGCGGTGAACGCCGTCGGTAAGATCGTCGACAAGGCCACGACGGAAGATTGGCTCGACTCGCTCTTCAGCCAATTCTGCATCGGGAAATGAGGGCGGCCATGCGCGGCCGGGGACGCAGCCTAAAGGCGTGCGGCTACGGAATTCGGATGGCGCGGTAGAACCGGAAGGGGTTGCTCGCGGCGCCCGGATCGACAACCTGCACTATGCCGTCCGGGTCGTCCACAATGTAAAGGAGGGTCCAAACCGTCAAGATGCTCAAGTTCGTCGCGTATTCAATCCGGTGCGAGCGTCCCGCTTCACCCACGAGGTTGAACTGAAACTCGCCGCCAGCACTGACGCGCTCCAGTTTCAAACGCGACGGTGTATTCGCCGGGTTCACGATCACCGTGAAGCTCCTGGTGTCGCTCAGGTGGTTGGTGCCGTTGTCCGTCACGCGCACGGTGATGGTGTTCGTGCTGCCAGGCCTT
>JAYUBJ010000425.1:0-4871 GCA_043740915.1 Verrucomicrobiota bacterium | reverse complement strand
AACGGGCTGGTAGCCCGTGCCACCCATTTTTCAATCCGACTCTTGTGCGAAGAATCATCAGCGCCCCCGGCGTGCTCGCCTTGGTGGTGGCCGGCAGCAGCATGGCGCGTGGGGCATCCAATTGGCCGCAGTTCCGTGGGCCGAGAGGCGAGAGCGTCGCGGCGGCGGGAAGGACTCCGGTGACCTTCGGGCCAACGACGAATCTGTCGTGGCAGGTCGCGTTGCCGGCGGGCCATTCGTCACCGTGCCTCTGGGGCGACCGCATTTTTCTGACCGGCTTGGAGCAGGGCAAACTGGAAACGCTTTGCCTCGATCGACACGACGGCAAGATTCTCTGGCGCGCGGCCGCACCCACCGAGAAGGTGGAACCGGCGCACCGCATCGGCAGTCCGGCCTCGCCCACACCCACCACCGACGGCCGGAGTGTCTATGTGTATTTCGGTTCGTTCGGCCTGCTGAGTTACGATTTCACCGGGCGCGAACTTTGGCGTAAACCGCTGCCCGCGCCGATGAATGAATTCGGCACCAGTGCATCCCCGCTGCTGGCGGGTGATTTGCTGGTGATCAATTGCGACCAGGATTTGGATTCCTTTCTCCTCGCCGTGGACCGGCGGACGGGCAAGACGGTGTGGAAAACGGAGCGTCCGGAATTTCGGCGCGGATTCTCCTCGCCGTATCTTTGGCGGCACGACGGCGTCGAGGAAATTGTGGTCACTGGCACGGTGTGGCTCAAGTCCTACGATTTGGAGGACGGCAAAGAGCGCTGGAAGATGCGGGGGTTGGCCCGCGTGGCGAACGCCTCGGCCACCTCGGGGGACGGGCTGCTGTTCGTCTCCAGTTGGAACATCGGCGGCGATGCGGGTGATCGCCTTGCTTTGCCGGCATTTGCCGATTTTGCCGCCGCGAACGACAAGGACAAGGACGGCAAGCTGTCCCGGGAGGAATTTCCCGCTGGCCCATTGCGGGATCGCTTTTCGCAAATTGATTTGAACAAGGATGGGTTCGTCACGCCGGAGGAATGGAAGGTGTCGGAGGAGATATTTACGCTGGCGGAAAACGGGCTCTTTGCGGTCCGACCCGGTGGTCGCGGCGACATCAGCGAGACGCATCGGGTGTGGAAGCAGACGCGCGGGCTGCCGTACATCCCATCGCCACTCTATTACGGCGGCCGAGTTTACGTGGTCAAGAACGGCGGCATGGCCTCGTGCTACGAGGCGAAGACCGGTAACACATTCTATCAAGAGGAACGTTTGGGGGCTTTGGGCGACTACTACTCATCGCCGGTTGCCGCGGATGGTAAAATCTATTTCACTTCGCAGCAGGGCATGGTGACGGTGTTGGCAGCCGGCGACACTTTCAATGTGCTCGCGCGAAATGATCTCGGTGAAGCCGTCATGGCCACGCCGGCAGTGGTGGATGGCATCATTTATTTCCGTACCGCGGGGCACCTGTATGCGTTTGGGCAGACGCCGGGTGGGTTGAATTTGGAAAAGCAGTGAAGCGCGCCTTGCGCAGTGACGACTTGGAAACCCGCTAAAAATCTTTTTCTTTGTAGAACACGAGGTGACGAGTCTCTAAACTCTTCGGTTTCTGAAGGGCAAGTTAGAGACTCATGTCGTCTCCTACCTTTCCAACGGGCTGCCAGGGAACTGCCCGCGATGGCTATTTGAAAATTTCCGCGAAGAACACCTTCATCGCTTCCCACGAACGCTTGTCGGCAGCGGCGTTGTAGGCGGCGCCCTTGGAGTTGTCGCTGCCCGCGCCGGCGTCGGTGAAGCTGTGCACCGCGCCACCATAAGCGACCAACTGCCAGTCCACCTTGGCCGCGCGCATCTCGTCCTCGAACGCGGCGACCTCCGCCGCCGGCACAAACGGGTCATCCGCACCGTGCAACGCCAGCACCTTGCCGTGAATGTTTTTCGCATCGGCTGCGTTCGGCGTGCCGAGTCCGCCATGGAAACTGACGACGCCGGAGATTGGCGCGCCGCTCCGCGCCAGTTCCAAGACCGTCGTGCCGCCGAAACAATAGCCCATCGCCGCGACGCGTCCGGCATCCGTCCGCGCATTTTTCTTGAGCACCTCCAGGCCGGCGGTCACCCGCGCGCGCAACAGGGCACGGTCGTTCTTGTACTTGCCCGACAACTCGCCGGCGTCCTTCGGATTGCCGGGGCGGACGCCCTTGCCATAAATATCCACGGCAAACACCGTGTAGCCGAGCTTGGCCAGCATTTCGGCGCGCATTTTTTCATAAACGCCCAAGCCCTTCCATTGATGCACAATCAACACGCCGGGACGCTTGCCTTGGAGCGCGTCGTCGTACGCCAGCAACCCTTCGAGGACGGTGTCGCCTTCTTTGTATTCGACGGCTTCGGTGTGAATGTCCGCCCGGGCCGCCAGCGTGCTGGTCAAGGCGAGCAGAGTGAGAAATATTCTTTTCATGCCTCGATAATGGAACAAATGTTTCGCCGCGCGGCAAGTTCGATTCCGACAGTTCGATTCTGCCGTGCAAAAATGTTGCCGGCGGTGAAGTTTGCAACCGGAGAGTTTGCCCGCGGAGCACGCGGATAATCGCGAATGCCCGAACAGGCACCGAAAGTATTACGCTCACCCGTTGAGTAATGAATCCTTCCCCACCCAAGTCCCCATTCGCGTAAATCCGCGTGATTCGCGGGCCTCAATTGCAGTTCTTGCAGTGCCCAAATCAAGGTTTCCGCATGTAGGAGGCGAGTTTGCGGCGGATCGTTTCGCGGTTGGCCGCGTCGTAAAAATCGACGGGATTGAAGTCGTCGGTGAGCACGCGGCCATGCCGCGGATTCACCTGTTGGATCGAGGCCAAGGCATCCTCGAACTGGCGTTGGATCGCCGGGTGCGCCGCTTCAAGATCGGGCGGGTGGAGGAGGGTCAATTCCGGTTGATCCGAGGCGACAAAGAAGACGTTGCCGTTGCCGGAGGCGTGGATCCGCACGCTGCGAAACACCGTCTTCAACGTCTTGTCGAGTGAGGCGGTGAGGAAATCCTTGTCGCGGTCGAAGTCGCCAAAACTGTTGATGACCAGCACGCCGCCCGGCCGCAAGACCCGACGCATGGCGCCGAACGCCTCGCGGGTCATCAAGTGCGACGGTGACGAGTCGCCGAGAAACGCGTCGAGAATGATCGCGTCATATTGTTTGGTGGTACGGTTGATGAAATAGCGGCCATCGCCGATGACCAGTTTAAACCGCTCCGGTTTCAAATCGAAATAGGCTTGAGCGAGTGGCACCACGGCGGGATTGATTTCCACGACCTCGACCTGCGCGCCTTCGGTGGCGAACTGCATGGGCACGATCCCCACGCCCATGCCGATGCAGAGCACGTCTTTCACTTGAATGGTGTAGGCGTGGGCCAGTCCGTGCAGCATGGCGGTGAACATGGAGAAGCTCTTTTTCTCGGCGGGGTCGTAGGTGTTTTGCGTGAGGAAATCATTCAGGTAATAGCGGCTCCCGTCCTTGGTCTGGAGGACTTGCAGCCGGCCAAAATTGGAGTTGGCGCGGGCGAGCTCCACCATGTCCTCGACGCTGGAGTGGGTTTCCCGCCAAATGCCGACGCCGCCGAGGCCCAAGCCCAACCCCATGCCGACGACCAGCACAACTTTGCCTTTCTCTGCTTTTCCCCAGGTAAAAAAGTATCCGGCCACCACCGCCATCAACATCGCGGCGGTCAGATACATCGTGATGGAGTTGGGAAACAGCGGGATCAGCACGTAGCCGATGAGCACGGTGCCAGCGACACTGCCCAGCGTGCTGACGGCGGAGAGCCGGCCCACGTTGCCGCCCACGGCGCTGACGGACTGCGTGAGCACGCGCTCCAGGAAAGGGCCGGTGGTGGCCAGCAGCGTGAGCGGCACAAAAAACAGAATCGCCGACGCGAGCAACGCACCGGTGGCGAGTTTGAACTGCAGACACCAGTAGGCAATCGGTTCGATGACCGCGACGGTCAAGCTGAGATAGACTGCCGCCAGCAGGATGCACTGATAGAGCCGCCCCAGCCGTTGCGAACGGTCCACCTGCCAGCCGCCGAAATAATACCCCGTCGCGAGCGAGACGAGCGTGACGGCGATCTGCGCCGTCCAGACGAAGTGCGAGGTCCCGACATACGGGGAGAGCATTTTCGCGCCCAGGATTTCGACGATCAAGATGGCCGCGCCGGTCAAGGCCGCGGTGAAATAAAGGTAGCGGCGCAAGCCGGGGGAAATCGCAGGCTCAACGGCCGGGACGGGTTTCGGTTGCACGGGGACGTTCTACTTTCAAACCGGGGCAGAAGCAACAGACTTGGCGCATGGACCGCGACTTGGGCTGAATGGAGCGCGGCTGGGTCGGAGACCGGCCGCAGCACCTTCAACGTGCGGCGGCTGACGCTTCGCGCACAGCCGCGGTCCTCAGAAGCCGCCGCGTTTCTGCTTCGCCCCGATTTGCATCCGCAATTCCTCCGCGCGTTTCTTGGCGGCGGTAATTTGGCGCGGGGACATTTTTTTCGCCAGAGCTTCACGGTTCTTTTGCGCCAGGGCGACGGACTCGGCGGCCAGACTGTACCACGCGTACGCGTTCACATGATCCTGCTTCACGCCGTGGCCGAGATCGTAACTCTGGCCGAGTTGGAATTGAGGCGCGGCGAGGTTTTGTGCCGCCGCTTTGCGCCACCACGCCACGGCCTCGGGATAATCACGGGCCAGGCCCTGGCCGGTGTAGTAGCAGGTGCCCAAATTATATTGCGAGGCGGCGAGATTCTGCTCGGCCGCTTTGCGATACCACCGCACCGCTTCCACGGGATCCTTCGCCAGGCCGATGCCCTGGGCGTAGCAGACGCCCAGATTGTGCTGGGCCTTGGCGCAATTC
>JAYUBJ010000424.1:0-4872 GCA_043740915.1 Verrucomicrobiota bacterium | reverse complement strand
ACGCCGGCTGCGCCACGGTGATGCCGCTCGGCTCGCCCATCGGCTCGAATCGCGGCCTCCAGACCCGCGACCAGTTGCGCATCATCATCGAGCAGGCGATTGTGCCTGTGGTGGTGGACGCCGGACTCGGTGCGCCCAGTCACGCCGCCGAAGCGATGGAGTTGGGTGCCGACGCCGTGCTCGTGAACACCGCCATCGCCGTGGCCAGTGACCCGAACCGCATGGCAGTGGCGTTTAAGATGGCGGTGGAAGCCGGGCGCATGGCGTACGAAATCGGGCTGGCGGAACAGCAGGCCACGGCCAGCGCGACGAGTCCATTGACGGGGTTTCTGAATTGATTTTGAACCAAACAATAAACCCGGCACCATATGCGGAAAGTAGGAATTATTGAACAAACGCGCGAGAGTCGAAACTCAGTTTTGTGCAGCCCCAACGGGGCTGAGGCTGGTAGCGAGGCACGAGCTACCCTGGGTCAGGGCTGAGATCCGCGCGCTGGGGATTATTGATCTGAACCATGAGTGCAAAAACTTTGTCAGTTAAACGCATTGACCAACTGCTCACTGTCGCCGCCCGCACAACGGTCCTCGTCGTGGGCGACGTGATGCTGGATCAATTCATCTGGGGCCGCGTGTCGCGGATTTCGCCGGAAGCGCCGGTCCCGGTGGTCGAGTTCGAGCGCGAGAACTTCATGCCCGGCGGCGCGGCGAACGTCGCGCGCAATCTCACCGCGCTGGGCGGTGCCTCCGAAATGTTCAGCGTGACCGGCCGGGACCCGGCGGCGAACCAGTTGCGACAGTTGCTCCGGGAAAATCTGGTCGGCTGCCACGGCCTGCTCACGCAGGCAAGCCGCATGACGACGAAGAAAACCCGGCTCATCGCTCACCAGCAGCAGGTCGCCCGCCTGGATCGCGAGCGTTGCGCCGACCTCGATGCAAAGATTCAGCAGCGACTCATGCGGGCGTTGACGACGCAGCTCGCCGAAGCCGATGCCATCATCGTCGGCGATTACGGAAAAGGGGTGGTGACGCAGCCGTTGCTGGACGAAATCAAGGCGCTCTGTCACGCGCGGGGAATTTGGCTGAGTGTGGATCCCAAGCCGGTGCATCACTTGAATCTCAACGGCCTTTCGCTGATCACACCGAACCGCAAGGAAGCCTTCGAACTGGCGGGCCTGACCGATGGCGCACGCCGGGATGGCGACCCGTTGGAGGACCCGGGCTTGTTGCTCGTGGTGGAAAAATTGCTGACCGAACTGCAACCGGCACTGTTGCTCATCACGCTCGGCGACCAAGGCATGTTGCTGTGCCAGCGCGGGCGCCCGCCGTTTCACATTCCCACCGTGGCGCAGGAAGTCTTCGATGTCTCCGGCGCGGGCGACACGGTCATCGCCTCGTTCACGCTGGCCATTGCGGCGGGCGCGTCGCCGATCGAGGCGGCGATTTTCTCGAATCACGCGGCGGGCGTGGTCGTGGGCAAGGTGGGCACGGCGACGGTGACGCCGGCGGAATTGCTGGCGAGTTTCGAGCGGGAAAAGCGATGAAACGCGCCGTGTTCCTGGACCGCGACGGGACGCTCATCGAGGAGCGGAACTACCTGTCGCGTCCGGAGCAGGTCGCGGTGTTTGATGGCGCGGGCGCGGCGCTGCGGCGCTTGCAGGACGCGGGCTTTCTGCTGTTCATCGTCACCAACCAGTCCGGTGTGGGTCGGGGATATTTTACGATGGCGGACGTGGAGAAAGTGAACGTGCGCATTGCCGAGGAATTTGCGCAGGCCGGCGTGCGATTCACGAAAATCTATGTCGCGCCCGAGGCGCCTGGCGTGCCGAGCCATGGGCGCAAGCCGTCGCCGCAATTTCTTTTCGACGCCGAGGAGGAATTTGCGCTGGATCTGCGGAGCAGTTATTTGATCGGCGACAAACTGATTGACCTGGAATGCGGGTGGAGCGCGGGCGTGAAGCACTGCCTGCTGGTGCGCACCGGCTATGGCGCGAAAGCTGAGCGTCAGCACCGCGCAAAAGTGAGTGAAGCGGTGGTGGTGGACAGCTTGTCCATGGCGGCGGACTGGATCCTGAACTGGAGCACCTGAGCCGGAAACCGGGAGCACGAAACCACGAATGGACACGAATCAACACGAATGAAGCTGGACCGCGAGTTGTCCCAACTCGCAGCGCGTGAAAGAACCGAGGAGGGTTGGGTTAATTTCAGGGCTCGTTTGCCGGCGACGCGCTGCGGTTTGAGGACAAACCGCGCTCCGCTTTGTGTTTCCTCAGATTCGTGTTAATTCGTGTCCATTCGTGGTTAAAATAATTGTCCCGGCCGTTGCCGGGTTTCCCTCCGCCAAATCGGTGTTCCATCCTCGTTCCATCTGTGGCTAGATCAACGGCGTGAACATTCTCGGCCTCATCCCGGCGCGCTACGCCTCGACCCGCTTTCCCGGCAAGCCGCTGCATCCCATCGCGGGCAAACCCCTCCTTCAACATGTGGTCGAGCAATGCCAGCGGGCGAAGTCATTGAGCGAAGTCATCGTGGCCACGGACGATGCGCGCATTGCCGAGGTGGTGCGGAAATTTTGCCGCGTGGAGATGACCCGCGCGGATCATCCCAGTGGATCGGATCGCATCGCCGAGGTGGCGGCGCGCTGCGCGTGCGACGCCGTGGTGAACATTCAGGGTGACGAACCCTTGATGGATCCGGCGGTGATCGACGCGGTGGCCGGGGCGCTGGCGGGTTGCGAGATGTCCACCGCCGCGACGGTCATCACCGAGGTGGCGGAGTACGGCAATCCCAACGTCGTAAAAGTCGTTGTCAACGCCGCCGGTCGCGCCCTATATTTCTCCCGGCGCACGATTCCGTATGTCCGCGATGCCGCCAATGGTTCTGTCGCAGAGCAATTGGCGGCGTTTCCATTTTTGAAGCACTTGGGCATCTACGGATACCGCCGCGAAACGTTGTTGCGGCTGGTGACGTTTCCGTTGTCGCCCTTGGAGCAGGCCGAAAAACTGGAGCAGTTGCGGGCGTTGGAAAACGGGATCCAAATCGCGGTCGTGCGGGTGGCTTACGACAGCGTGGGCGTGGATGTGCCGGCGGATGTCGCGCGGGTGGAAAAGATTTTGACCACGGATGGACACAGATGAACACGGATATGGGAAGTGGAAGCAATGAAGCATTGTTGGGTGTAGGCCGGGCGTTGGCATAAAATTCAGGCGCGAGTGTTAGAAATCAGAACCAATTGAAATTTTTTTATCCGTGTGCATCCGTGTCCATCCGTGGTTAAAAATATTTTGAAATGAAATACATTTTCGTCACCGGCGGTGTGGTCAGCTCCCTGGGCAAGGGCATTACGGCGGCGGCGCTCGGCACGCTGCTCGAGAACCGCGGCCTCAAGGTCACGCTCCAAAAGTTTGACCCCTATCTCAACGTGGACCCCGGCACGATGAGCCCCTTCCAGCACGGCGAGGTTTATGTCCTCGACGACGGCGCGGAAACCGACCTCGACCTCGGCCATTACGAGCGGTTCACCAGCACGAAGCTCTCGCGGATCAACAACCTGACCAGCGGCCAGGTTTACCAGAAGGTCCTCAACAACGAGCGCGAGGGCAAATATCTCGGCAAGACCGTCCAGGTCATTCCGCATGTCACCGACGAAATTCAGAACCGCATCCACGCCATCGCCGAGCAGTCCAAGACAGACGTGTTGATCACGGAAATTGGCGGCACCACCGGCGACATCGAAGGACTGCCCTTCCTCGAAGCGATCCGGGAGTTCGCGCTGGGAGCCGGCCACGGCAACGTGGTTTTTCTCCACGTGACCTACGTGCCCTACATCAAGGCGGCGGGCGAATTGAAGACCAAGCCGACGCAGCAATCGGTGGCCAAGCTGCGCGAAATCGGCATCGCGCCGCACATTCTCGTCTGCCGTTGTGAGAAGCCGCTCACCAAGGAATTGCGCGAGAAGATTTCGATGTTTTGCAACGTTCCTTACGAGGCGGTCATTGAGCACAAGGACGTGGACCACACGATTTACGAAGTGCCGCTGATGCTCCAGCGCGAGCGGTTGGACGACCTCGTCTGCCACCTGTTGCACCTCGACGCGCCGGCGGCGAACATGAGCCACTGGCAGGACATCATCCGCAAGCTCATCGCACCACAGCACCGCGTCCGCATCGGGGTGGTCGGCAAATACATTGAGCTGAACGACGCCTACAAATCAGTCTATGAAGCGGTCATCCACGGCGGCGTGGCCAACGATTGCGGCGTGGAAATCGAGAAGGTGGACGCCGAGACCATCGAGAAGGAAGGGCCGGAAAAAATCCTGAAAGGTCTCGGCGGCATCCTGGTGCCCGGCGGTTTCGGGGAGCGCGGCATCGAGGGCAAAATTCTCGCCGCGAAATATGCCCGCGAAAACAAGGTGCCTTATCTGGGGCTGTGTCTAGGCATGCAAATCGCCACGATTGAGTTTGCGCGCGACGTGCTGAAGCTCGAGAAGGCGCACTCGACCGAGTTTGACCCGGCGACGCCGCATCCGGTCATTGCGTTGCTCGACGAGCAGCGCAAGGTGATCAAAAAGGGCGGCACGATGCGCCTGGGGGCGCAGCCCTGCCAGTTGGTGCTGGGCTCGCGGGCGGCGCAGCTTTACGGGGCGTTCGTCGTGAACGAGCGGCACCGGCATCGTTACGAGTTCAACAACACCTACCGGCAAAAATTCGAGGAGGCCGGTTTTCAATTCAGCGGCACGTCCCCGGACGGCAAGCTTGTGGAGATCATCGAGCTGAAAGACCACCCATTTTTTGTGGCCAGCCAGTTTCATCCGGAGTTCCTGAGCAAACCCAACGCGCCGCACCCGCTCTTCAAAGGCTTCATTGCCGCCGTCCAC
>JAYUBJ010000423.1:0-4880 GCA_043740915.1 Verrucomicrobiota bacterium | reverse complement strand
TCGGTGGACATCAATATGGGTTGTCCGGTGCGCAAGGTCTGCAAGGTGGGTGGCGGCTCGGCGATGATGACCGAACTCGGCAAGACCGCCGCGTTGGTGAAGGGAATGGTGGACGCGGTGAAAATTCCGATCACCGCCAAGATGCGACTGGGGTGGGACGACGAGAATCTAACCGCGCCGGAGTTGGCGCGCGTGCTGGAAGAAGTGGGAGTGGCGGCGATCTTCGTGCATGGCCGCACGCGCGAGCAGGGTTTTGCGGGGCGGGTCAACCTGGCCGGCATCCGCGCCGTGGTGGCGGCGGTGCAGCGCATTCCCGTGATCGGCAACGGCGACGTGACGACGCCGCAGGCCGCCAGCAGGATGTTCGAGGAAACCGGCTGCGCGGGCGTGAGCATTGGCCGCGGCGCATTTTACAATCCGTGGATCTTTTCCCACACGCGGCATTTTCTGCGCACCGGAGAATTGCTGCCCGAGCCACTGATGGCGGAACGCGTGCGGGTGATGTGTCGGCATCTGGAATTGATGGTCGAGGTGTTTGGCGAGGAACACGGCTGCCGGATGTTCCGCAAGGTCGCCCCATGGTACTCGAAACGATTCGGCCCGGCGAACGAGTTCAACAAACGCGTCGTGCGCCTGACGGGCCGGGCGGAGTTCCACGAAATCCTGGAGGGCTATCTGCGCTGGCGGCAGCAGTTCCTCGACGAGCGTGGCGAGTTGAAGCCGCAATATCAACCCGCGCCGCTCGTAGCCTCGTTCATGCAGGAGCCGGAGGCGGCCCGACGCCAGCACATCCCGGTCCCCAAAGGCCCCGTGGAAGTGTGGTGAGTCGGGAACCGGGGCGGCATTGAACTGGCCGCGTTGAATTGGTTGCAGTTCGCGCAGGTGGTCGATAGCCTTCCGCCGATGAACCCTACCGGCGAGGTGAAACAACGTCCGGCGTCCGCTGCCGCGGACACCGTTTTGCCGGCGGTGCTCGCGGTCGTGTGCGGGATTCTTCTATCCTTCACGGCCTTCTTCGCCATCCGCGAAAGCGAAGCGCAACGCGCGGTGGCGGAATTCGACCGGCGCGTGGATCAGCACGTGGCTTTGCTCCGCGAGAAAATCGACACCTATGAGGAGATGTTTCTGGCGCTGCGGAATTTTCAAATCTACGCCGAACCGGTGAATCACGACGAATTCCACGGCATGGCCGGGGATTATCTCGTGCGCCACCCGGAAATTCGCGCCCTGCAATGGGCTCCGTATGTGCCCACCTCCCAGCGCGCGGCCGTGGAGGCGGAAGTCCGCACGGATGGGTTCCCCAATTTTGAAATCATGGAGCCTGCCGCGGGCGGCGGCATGATTCGCGCGACCGCCCGTCCCGACTATCTACCACTGATCTACGTTGAGCCGATGAAGGGGAATGAGACCGCGTTCGGTTTTGATCTGGCGTCCGATGCCAGTCGCCGGACGATGCTGGATCGGGCGCGCGACGCCGGAGAAATCATCGCGACGGGCCGGATCAAACTGGCCGAACTATCGGCGGATGGGGACATCATGCTCGTGGTCATGCCGGTTTATCACCACGATCCCGCGCCGGCCACCGTGGAATTGCGGCGGCAACTTCTCGCTGGTTTCGTGATCGGTGTCCTCCATGTTCACCCGATGATGGAATCCACTCTGAGCCATGCACGGCCGGCGGGGGTGGACTTGTTGTTGTTGGACCTTTCCGCCCCGGTGGCCGACCGCGTCCTGCACTACCATCCGGCGCACGAGGGGAAGACGTTGGCGGTGTCGGAGGAAGCCGTGATCCGGAATGGCCTGCACCGGGAGATACCGGTCCACGTTGGCGGTCGCAACTGGTCGTTCATGTTCCGGCCCGCGCCTGAATGGCTGGCGACCCAGAGGACTTGGAATCCGTATGGCGCCCTGATCAGCGGTTTGTCTTTTACGCTGCTCCTTGGCGCGTATCTGCTGGGGGCGGCGCGGCGCGCCGAGACCGTGGCCTCGCTCGTGACGCAGCGGACGGCGGAATTGCGCGAGACCAACGTCCGCCTGGCGGAGGAGAGTCGCGAGCGCCAGAAGGCGGCGCGGGCGATCGGCAAATCGGCCGTCCTCCTGCGCGCCACCTTGGAATCGACCGGCGACGGCATTTTGGTGGTTGGGGCGGAGGGAAAAATCGAGAGCTACAACAACCAATTCCGCCAGATGTGGGGCTTGCCCGAGGAAATGCTCGCGGCGGGTGACGAGGAGCGGACGCTGAACCATGTTCTGCAATTGTTGAGGACGCCCGCGACGTTCCTCGCGAAGGTGCAAAGTGTGTACACGCATACGGAGGCCGCCAGTTTCGATGTGCTGGAACTCAAGGACGGGCGGATCTTCGAGCGCTACTCCCAGCCCCAAGTCATCGAGGGCAAGCTGGCGGGCCGGGTGTGGAGTTTTCGGGACGTGACCGGGCGTCAGCGCGCCGCGGACGCGCTGCGGCGGAGCGAACAGCAACTCCGGAACATTGTGGAGACGTCGCAAGATTTGATCTGGTCGGTGGATGCCGAGGGGCGCTGGTCCTTTGTGAACGCCGCCGCCAAACGCATTTACGGTTACGAGCCGGCGGAGTTGCTCGGCCACCATTTCAATGAATTGCTGTCTCCGGAGCAGGCGCAGAAAGATTTGGCGATCTTCGAGCGCATCAAGACCGGGGAGAGTTTTTTCCAGTATGAAACCGAGCACCACCGTAAAGATGGAACGCCGGTCATCCTGAGTTTCAACGCCATTGTCCTGCGCAACGCGGAGGGCCTTGTACTGGGTGCCACCGGCACGGCGGCGGACATCACGAAGCGCAAGCAAATGGAAACCGAGCAGCAAAACATGAACCGCAAGCTGCTCGAAACCCAGAAACTCGAGAGCTTGGGCGTGCTGGCCGGGGGCATCGCGCATGATTTCAACAACCTCCTCACGGGCATCCTTGGAAATGCCAGCCTGGCCCGCATGGAGCTGCCCGAGCAGTCGCCGTTGCACGCGTTTCTGGAGCAGATTGAAATCGCCTCGTTGCGCGCCGCCGACCTCTGCAAACAAATGCTCGCCTATTCGGGCAAGGCCCGGTTCCAAGTCCAGCGCGTGAACCTCAACGCCCTCGTGGAGGAAACCATGCACCTCCTCCGGGTTTCCATCAGCCGAAAGACCGCGTTCCATTCCCGCCTGGCGCCGGAGCTCCCGCCGATCGCCGCCGATGCCACGCAGATCCACCAAGTCATCATGAACCTGGTCCTCAACGCCGCGGAAGCCATTGGGGAACAGGCCGGCGACATCACCCTGCGCACCGGCATGCTGCGCGTTGACCGCGGCTATCTGCGGCAGACCTACCTGGCCCCCGACCTGCCGGAAGGGGAATATGTTTTTTTGGAAGTCGGCGACAGCGGCTGTGGCATGACCGCGGAAACCCAGGCAAAAATTTTCGACCCGTTCTTTACCACCAAGTTTACCGGGCGCGGACTGGGTCTGGCCGCAGTGTTGGGCATCGTGCGTGGACACCGGGGGGCATTAAAGGTGAACAGCGAGCCGGGCCGTGGCACCACGTTCAAGTTGTTGCTGCCGCGCGGGGACGAGGCGGTGGGAGGAAGCAGGGATCCTGGTGCCGCGACGCCGATTTGGCGGGGCGCGGGCACCGTGTTGGTGGTGGACGACGAGGCGGCGCTTAGGGAAGTAGCGGCGCGAGTGTTGGAATCGTTCGGCTTCCAAGTCGTGCTCGCCGTTGATGGCTCTGACGGAGTCGCCAAATTCCGCGAACGCCCCGGCGACTTTGTCGCCGTGCTTACGGATTTGACCATGCCCGAGATGGACGGCGAGGAGGCGTTTCGGGAGATCCGGAAAATCCGCGCCGACACGCGCGTGCTGCTGATGAGTGGCTTCAGCGAGCAGGACGCCATCAATCGTTTCACGGGCAAGGGTCTCGCTGGCTTCATCCAGAAGCCGTTCAAAATCGCGGCGCTCCGGGACAAAATGCGGGAGATTCTTGGGTAGTCGGTACCCTGGCGGTGCATCTCAGTTAGTTGCGAAGGAGTCCGGGAGAATCTGCGGTTCGTGAAAAGGCGCAAAGCGTGCGGCTGAACCGGACCGCGAATTGTCCCAACTCGCAGCGCGTGGCAGAAGCGAGGTGGCTGGTGTCAATTTCGACCCTGGCTGATGGGCGACGCGCTGCGGTTTGGGACAAACCGCGGTCCGGGAGGGTGAGCGTCGAGCCTGGGTGGCACTCAAGTGCCAGGTGTCTGGGCAGCGTAGGCGCGAGCGGGAGCGGCCGAAACTTCGGAACAACTCTGCAGGAAATTGAGATGCGCCCGCCCGGACCCGGTGCGCACGTTTGACATTCCGCCCGGGCTAAAGTAACAACGGACCATGCGATCACTCCTGAAATTCATTCCCGGTTTGCTGGGGTGTCTCCTGCGGCTCGCCCCGGCGTTGGCCGACGACGCCCCGGCCACCTTCAAGGTCAGCGAGTTCACTTTCAAACGACCCGCAGCTTGGGGCTGGGTGGAAACGACTTCGTCGATGCGCAAGGCTCAGCTCAAAGTGACGGATGCGAAGACCAAGGAGAGCGCGGAGGTGGTTTTCTTTTATTTTGGTGCGGGCGGCGGTGGCGGCACGAAGGCGAATGTGGACCGCTGGCTGGGACAATTCCAGGATGCCAGCAAGCTGAAGACCGAGGAAGTTACGATTGGCAAAACCAAGGTGACGTACGTGCAGACGGAGGGGACCTACCTGAGCGGCCCGCCGGGTGGGGCCAAGACCCCGCTGCCCAGCCACGCGCTGCTTGGCGCGATTGTGGAAAGCGAGGAAGGCAACGTGTTCATCAAGCTGACCGGCCCGAAGGCGCTGGCGAAATCGGCGGAGGCCGATTTCAAGAAGAT
>JAYUBJ010000422.1:0-4914 GCA_043740915.1 Verrucomicrobiota bacterium | reverse complement strand
ACCAAGGCCAGCAACCACAGTGCCGCCGCCGGCCAGCCGTCATGCACGAAGTCATGCAAAGTTGAGGACTCGGAGTGCCAATCTCCCGCCACCGCGCGGCCAAAAATCATGCCGGCCGCGATCAGAAAACCGCCGAGTCGCAAGCCCGAGGCGACGTCCCGGTCTTCGGCAATCGCTGCGGAGACATCGGTTCCGAGTTCCAGCAACAACCAAAGGCACAACACCCCACCGGTGCCGAGCGCGGCGGAATAAAGGTTCTCCGAGTACGCGGGACCTTCACCAATGTTGCCCCCCATGAACGTGAGCAGGACTGCGACCATGGCGCCGAGCAAGGCCACCAGGGCGGCGGGGTTGCGCCGTTCCATCGCGTCGTCGCGCAGGCTCAGTCCCAGCCACGGAAAGACCGCCATCGATGCCGCCAGCCACCCGCTGCCGAGCGCAGTCAGAAAGACGATGGCTTCAACATCAGCGCGCACCTCCCTGGCTCCGAAGGTCCCCAGCGTCAGCGCCAGCACGATCAACCCGCCGGCCACGGTGAAAACAATCGCCGATCGATGAGCCTGTGGAAAATTTATCCGGGAGCCTCCGCAGACGTGATGAACCATGAAAACCTGCGGCACCACCAGCAGTGGTATTCCCAAAAGAATTGCTGAAATCCAATGGGTCAAATCTGTGTCGCCCGCATTCGTGACGATCGCCATGCGTGGATCTAACTCCGGCGCAGGACCGGTTTCAACACCCGAATTCGCGGACTAAAAGGGCGGTTCCGGACGGAACCGGCGCTGGTGCGTGGGTGCGGGCTTTACAAGCGCACGGGCGATCCACAAAATGCCAGCCGATGAATTTTGAAAATCCCATCTTGGTGACGGTGATCGGCTTGCTGGTCGTCGTGGTAGTCTGTCGGTCAGTGGCCCATCTTGTTTCGCCCGCCGCCCGGCTGGAACGCCGCCGCCGCCGAAGCAACTCGCGCATCACCAGCAGCGCCAAGCATCCGTCAGTCAAGTTTAGCGTCCGCACAGAGAAGCCCAGGCCAGATTGACAACTGTAACCCAGCCCGGCCGCGCGCGTCTCCTTGGCCATGAAGAGAACTGATTTCGTCCTGGCGGCGCTCTGCGCGGGCATAATCTTCGCCGCTGTCGAATCCAAACCCTACTTCGTGCCGGTGCCGAAAAAGGAAGTGGGCACGGTCAAATTCGACTGGCGCGATGCCAGACGCGATCGGCTGGTGCCGGTGAAGATCTATTTTCCAAAGGAAGGAACCGGGCCGCTGCCCATCATCATTTTTTCGCACGGACTCGGCGGCTCGCGTGAATGTTATGAGTATGACATTTCCATCGCGTCCCATAAGCGCGCCAAATCCTCCAAACACTCCGGCGTCGGCTGATGTTGTGCGTACGCCATGCGGGTGTAAATCAGCGCCACCACCCGCGACTCCTCCCCAATCGCCGGGCTGGCCTCTCCCAATTTGCCGGCAAACTCCAGCGGTGTTTGATCCGGCAGCCGTCGCAGTCCTCGCTCGGCGGCCCAAACCTGCAGCGCGTCGAAGGTGTAGCTCACTAATTCTGCGGGTGTCGAATTCTCCATGCCTCCCACCGTAAACGGATTGGCCAGGGTAGAGAAACGACGCGCCGGGACGAGATTCCCGGGCGCCGATACTGGACTAATTGAAACAATCGGGTCAGGCTTTCGGTGCCACCAGCCAAACAGCGACGTGAACATTTCGCGCAGTGCCGCCCACATTTGCTTAAGTGTGGCCGACACTTCACTTCGAAAACGGTACAGAGCGTAGGCCGCCGCTCCAAGGATCAGCGCGTAAAGCAACCACTTCACGGCGGTGGCAACCCAGCCAAAGTTCCTGGGTTTGGCCGGTGGTTGGGCGGGCGGTTGATTGGTCTGGCTCAGGGTGTTCATCGGCTCCGGCTCCTTGGGTGGTTCCTCCTTTCCTTCCTGGTCGGATTTCCCCTTTTCCTTTGGAGCGTCGGAAGATTCCTTGTCCGGACTCTTCTTTTCGAGGTCGGAAGGCTTCTCCCCATCCTTTTTTTCAGCTCCGGATTTCGCCGATTCTTTCGCCTGCTCTTTGCCCTTTTCGTCGCCGGACCCGATGCGCCGGCCTTCTCCCTGCGCCGCTTGCCCTGGAACCACGGCATACTTGGAAGCCTGCTTGGCCGCTTCCTCCGCGACCCTTTCCACCATCTTCGTCAACGTCCGGGAACCACCCGGCCGGGGCAGCAACAAACAGACCAGCATGATCGCCGCCGCGAGCAGGGTGCCCAGGAGGATCCACAGACCGGCCATGGTGCCGGGCATGGCGAGTCTCCGCTGGCGCAAATAACGCCGCAGCCCCAGGAAACTGGTCGCCAACATCAACCCCAGTGCCGCCGCCACATAAACCCCCAGCAACTTGAATTCGTATTCGCGCTGGGCGGGATCCCGCGTCGGAAAAAATGCCTGTCCCAGTCCGAATGCCGGCAGGGCCAGCAGCGAAAAGTAAATCACCCAACTGCCGGGCGCATGCGGGCGCCCGCCGCGTTTGGCTCGGGGCTTCATCAGCCGGCGCCACCAGGACGTTTTCTTTTTTTCTTCCTGATTCTCGTTCGCCGCAGGTTCAGCCGAGGATTTTTCCAAACCCGCCACTTGCAATAAACCCTCCCCGGACGCGTCTTCGTCGTCGTCCACCAACGTGCAGTCCCAGGTCAATTTGCTCGTGCACCACCAGATGAACGCGAGCAAACACCAACCCGCAATGGTCACGCCGATGAGTTGGTACATGAGCGCGCCGGTCGCCAGGGCCAGCAAAATGCCATAGACGCGCGCATGCGCGGATCCTTGCTCGATGGAAATGCGCGAGATCAAAACCGCCGCGATGACGAACCAGAAAAGCACCCAGCGCAGGCGATCGCTCCATTGTCCGTGATAGATGAGTTGCAACAAAAAGAACGCCACGCTCCCCACCAGCGTCATGATCAACAACGGACACAACGCGATGACCAGGTAGTCCGCCAGGGTTTTTCGTTTGCGCGTCGTGGCCATGTTCAACGCAACAATTTCTCCGAACACACCGCGGCCAGCGAGACCTCGTCGCTAACACACCGAAAATCGATGCCTTGCGCCAGCAACCGTTCCGCCCAATCGGGCGGCTCCGCCCAATCGTAATACTCATGCTCATCATGATGGATCAATATCACCGTCACCGCGAGGCCGCTGCGCCGCAGTCCGCCCAAGGCAATCGCCGCTTCCTCGGTCACGTCGGCAGTGATGGCGAGCACGGTCGCATCCCGCGGCAGCCGGCTCTCGGCTTCCAGAACCAATTGCGCAAACGTCAATCCGTCGGTCAGTTCCAGGCGGGCCAGGGTCTCGAAGATCTGCTCCAACTGCTCGGCGCCGGGCCGCGTCTCGACCACCACCGGCGCCAGGCGGTCACTGCGGTTCCGCAAGCCGACATTGTCCTGGGCGGCCGCCCGGGTGTGGAATTCATGACGCCAGCCTTCTTCGCGAATCCGGTCCACCGCGTCGCGCCCGTTGGAGATCAATCCAATTTGTTGTCCGAGTTCGCACACCGCGTTGGCCAGCGATGCCGCCGTGGTCACCACCAGTTCGGAGCGATACACCGCGCTGCTGTCGTGATAATGATCGCGATGAAAATCCAGCAGCAGGGTTGCGCCCGCCACGCACGAAGGGTCAAAAGTTTTGCTGTGAAACTTGCCGGTGCGCGCGGTGGCCCGCCAATGAATGCGATTCAACGGATCGCCCGATTGATACGGGCGGACGCCCGAGATGCGGGTTGGATCCTCGAAGAGCCGATGCGTCAGCCGGACTTCTCCGAGCGGCCGGCGCGAGGCCAGATCGTAACCCTCCACTGCCACGACGCGCGGATAAACCGTTACAAAATGCGGCTCGCCCAACACGCGGTAACGCCGGTGCAATCCAAACAGATCCCCGGTCTCCACCAGCAACGGGCCGAGCTGGTAATAGCCCCGAGTCAAAAACTCCACCTGGTATTCCAGCGGCAATTCCCCTTTTGCGGAAACGCGGGCAATCTGCGCGCACGCACCGTCAATCCGCAAGCGCGGCGGGTTTTGCGTCAAGGCCTCGACGGACAGGGAATCTTCCAACAGCACCCAGAGGATGGGCAGACGGCCTTGATTTTGGACGGTGACCACCACGGTGGCGCGTTGTCCGATTTGCGCCTTCGTGCGGTCGCAGGCGCGTTCCGCGGACAGGTGCTCAATCCATTGCCGCGCGAGGAAACGACTGACCACGAGCACCGCCAGCAAGACATACATGGCGTACACGAGTAGTCCCAGGTGGAATACCAATCCCACAACCAGCAAAGCCACGGCGACGAGTAGCCATTTCATCGCAACACGCTTCCATCGGGAAGCACCGGCACCGTGGTCTTCCTCAAGATCTCCTCGACGACTCCGGCGGCATTCACTTTGCGCAGGCGGCTCTCGGGTTTCAAAATCAACCGGTGCGCCAGCACGGCGGGCGCGACCTGCTTCACGTAATCCGGCAACACGTAATCATCCCCCTGGATCGCGGCCAGCGCCTGACCTGCACGCATGAGCGCCAGCGAGGCCCGCGGACTTCCACCGAGGCGGACCGAGTCGTGCTCGCGGCTTGCATGCACGAGGCGGAGAATGTAGTCGCGCACTTTGGGATCCACCTTCACTTCCCGCACGGCCTGTTGGCTGGCGATGATTTCCTCGGCGGTCACCGCCGGTTGCAAATCCTCGATCGGATGGCGGAGTTGCAGGTTCTCCATCATGCGTCCCTCCTCGGCCAGATTTGGATACCCGAGGCTTAAGCGGATCAGGAAGCGGTCCAACTGCGCTTCCGGCAGCGGGAAAGTTCCTTCGTGATCAATCGGATTCTGCGTCGCGATGAGGAGGAACGGACGCTTCAGTGGGTGAT
>JAYUBJ010000421.1:0-15201 GCA_043740915.1 Verrucomicrobiota bacterium | reverse complement strand
GCACGTAGGCGATCAGCGGCGGCTTGCTGTAGTAGGAAAGCGCCAGGTGTTTGGACCACAACCATTGGTAGGTTTCGTCCTCGCTGAGTTCGATTTTGCCGCCGGCCAGATAAGTCCAGCGGGCAGCCAAAAGCACCAAGATCACCAAATAGCCCAGGCGGAGCCAGTGTTGGTCAATGGTCGATTCGTTTGCCTCCGGCGGGGCGGGAGCGCGCTGATCCGGATTGAGCAAATCTGGCAGTTGTGACCACCATTGCGGAAACCATTTTTGGCCAAGCCATTGCCAGAGGGCATTGGCGGACCAGACGCCGCCAGTGGCGTATCCAGCGCCGATGATGGCGCCGGCGAGGACATCGCTGGGATAATGAACCCCGTTGTAGATGCGGGAAAATCCGACCGCCGCCGCCAGCGGGACGAGCACCCGCCAGCTCCGCCGAAAGTAGATGAAGGCCACGAATGCGCCGGCGAACCAATTTGCCGAGTGTGCCGACGGCATGCTGAAACTATCCGTCAGTCCGACGCGCAAGACCACATCCGGCAGATCCACCGGTGGCCGTGGCCGCCCGACCGCGTGCTTGAGCATGTTCAGGATGAGCGGGTCACCCATCGAGACCACGAGCAGCAAAAAGAAAACGCACAGGGCTCCGCGCGCGCGCCATTTCCAAATCAGACCGGTGGCCACGCACAACAAGGCCGGGACAAAAAGCTTGTTGCCGCTCAGGAACGGCATCAACCAGTCGAACAAGGGATTGCTCAACGTCTGGTTGATGAACCGGAAAAGCGCGACGTCGAGTGATTGTAGCCAAGCCATGTCAGCGGGCGGCAGCTTGACCGGAGGCCGCAGCTTAATTCAATGGGAAAATCCCGGGCGGGAAAAGACCCGGCTCAATAGACCACCAGTGATTTGACGGGAATATTTTGCAGCTTGTCGCGCCCGTGCAGGAAGCTGAGTTCAATCAGGAAGTGGATTTCGAGAATGTTGGCGCCGATTCTCTGCAGCAACTGCGTGGCGGCCGCCGCGGTGCCGCCCGTGGCCAGCAGGTCGTCCACGAGCAGGACGCGGGAGCCGGCCTGGACCGCATCCGTGTGAATGGCGATCGTGTTCGAGCCGTACTCCAGGTCGTAGCTCTGTTCGTGCGTGTCGAAGGGCAGCTTCCCCTTTTTGCGGACGGGGACAAAGCCGGTGCGGAGCTTTACCGCCACCGCGGCGGCGAAGATGAATCCGCGAGCGTCAATGCCCACCACGGCGTCCACCGAACCGGGCTGGTAGCCGGCCGCGAGCAGATCAATGCAGCCGTTGAACAGCCGCGCGTCCGCCAGCACGGGCGTGATGTCCTTGAATTGGATGCCGGGCTTGGGGAAATCCGGCACGTTGCGGATGGCGCGCTGCAGGTCGGCGGGGGTGACGGCGGAGTGGCTCATGAAGGCAGCGAGGCAGTGCGGTGAATTAATGTCGGATGGCTTCGAGTTTTTCGATCTTCCGGCGCAGCTTGCGCAAGGCGATGTTCTGAATTTGCCGCACGCGCTCACGGGTGACCCCAAATTTCTCACCGACCTCCTCCAGCGTCCGCTCGCTACCCCCGTCCAAACCAAATCGAAAAATAAGAATCGTGGCCTCGCGCGGCGGCAGGGTCTTGACCATTTCCTGGAGCATGGAGCTGACCGTCTTGTCTTCCAGCTTCTCGTAGGGAGTATGTGCGTTTTCGTCCTGCACCACCTCGGAAAAACTGTTGGAATCGTCATCGTCGCCGATGGGCGCGTCGAGTGAAGCGGGGCGGATTGCCGCCGTGCGCATCTGGGCCACGCGCGAGGCGGTCATGCCCATCTCTTCCGCCAGTTCTTCGTCGGTTGGCTCGCGGCCGAACAACTCCTGCAGCTTCATCGCCACGCGCCGCATCTTGGAGATTTTATCCACCAGATGCACCGGCAGTCGAATGGTCTTGGACTGGTTGGCCAGCGCACGCTTGATGGACTGCTTGATCCACCAAGAGCCGTAGGTGGAGAGTTTGCCACCTTTGGCCGGATCAAACCGTTCGACCGCTTTCATCAAACCAATATTGCCCTCGTTGATGAGGTCGAGCAGTGGCAAACCCAGTCCGTCGTAGTCATGCGCGATCTTAACCACGAGCCGCAGGTTGGCCTTGATCATGTGCTCGCGCGCCTTCTTGTCTCCCTTCTTGATGCGGGCAGCCAGTTCGATCTCCTCCTGCGGCGTGAGCAGCTTGACCAGGCCGATCTCCCGCAAATAGAGTTTGATGGCGGTATCGCCGTCGTACGAGGTCCGAATTTTTTCGCTCGGTCGGGCCACCAGCGCCGCTTCATCCAGGGCGGGCAGTGGCTCGGAGAATTCCGCCGTCTTTAGGACTTCCGGAAGCGTGTTGGGCACCGCCGGCTCGGTCTGGTTGACGGCCTCAGCCACGGAGCGGCGCAACGCCTTCAGTCTGGGAGCAGTTTTGTTTTTTTTGCCTTCGGCGACCATACGCTGGGGGGAGAATCGTGAGAAGCCGTCACGTTCGCAAGAAAATTAGCGGCGCAAGCGTAACAAACTGCTCGCGTCCCCGGGTTCGCCGCCGGGCGATGCCCGCACTCTGCGGCGGAAGCGCGGCCGGCTTTCGCAGCGTCGCACCCGGCAATTCGTGGTGGAGCCGGGCCAGGCGGACCAGACCCCGACGCCCCACGGTCACACTTCCAGAACCTTTTCAAACTTGGTCAGATTGCGCGGACCATTGCGGGTGATCAGAGCGACATCCTCCAAACGCACGCCGCCGAGTGGAGCGTAATACAGTCCGGGTTCGACCGTAACCACATGCCCGGCCCGCAGCACCTCCTCCGAAGCCGGGCTGACGCGCGGTGCTTCGTGAATTTCCAAACCCAGGCCGTGGCCGGTGCCGTGGAAAAAACCTTCCATGCGTCCATGGGATTTTCCGGTTTTATAGCCCTGGCTTTCAAAATATTTTTGCACGCTCTGGTGAACGTCCACCCCCCATGCACCCGCCCGCATTTGTTCAAACCCCAGCTCCTGGCCGCGGGCCACGGTGTGGTATAATTTCCGTACTGGTTCGCTGGCGCGCCCTTTGACCACCGTGCGCGTTATGTCGCCGAAGTAACCGGTCTTTTGCGAACGTGGAAAAATATCGAGGATGATCGGCTCATTGGCCCGCAGGGGGCCATGGCCGCGTTCGTGCGGATCACATCCCTGCTTGCCGCCGGCCACGATGGTGTTGTTGGCCAGACCACCCGCCTGAATGATGGCGACGTTGATGATGGCGCGCAGTTTGTCCGCGGTCAGCGGCGCGTTGTGATACACGAGCCGTCCACCCTTGCCGGTCTTGGCGGATCTCAATGCCTGCAAGCCCTCGGCCATGCCGACCTCGGCCATCATCAGGGCGGCGCTGATTTTCTTGACCTCATCGGCGGACTTGAATTCCCGCTCGGGAAAACAATTGCCCGGCTTCACCTTGATCTTGATTTTCAGGTCACGCAGCTTCTTCGCCAGGCCAATGGGGAAACTCTCGGGAACCTGGATTTTTTTCAGCCTTCGCTCGCGCAAAATCGCCGCCACGACGTGCGGCAGGCTCGGAACCTTGATTCCTTCCTGGCGCAATTTCCGCGCGAAATGGTTGAACGAGAGCACCCGGCAATGCGGCGCCTGCTTGCGCGCGCGGTCAATCTCCAGGTCGTTCATCACGATGTGGCACTTGCCCTGCAGACGAAGGTAGATGAATGGATCAGGCACGAACATGCCCACGGCGTAGAGCATGTCGGCGTTGTGCTCGCTGTCCGCAATCAGCAGCAGATTCCCACGATCCATGGCCGAAACCCTAGAGGCGCGGGAAGGGAAATCAAGCCCGGGGTTTTCTCAAAACCCAAACCGCCCACTACCCGCATCGCCCGCACCCGGGGATCACCTTCAATTCACGAACGTGGGCGTCATGAAGTACATCCGCCCGACCTGAAGCTTGGGCAGGTCCATCCCTAAATCGAGCTTGAGGCTGTGAGCCTCGCTCTTGCCGAAAAGTCGGAACAGGTTCGCCAGATCAAACGGCTGCTGGTACTGGATCAAGTTGGCCTCGGAAAGTCCAGCGATGGCTTTCACGCGATCGATGGCGGTTTGAAAAGTCCCCAGCTCATCCACAAATCCAAGGTCCTTCGCCTGGTTGCCCGAGATGATCCGGCCATCCGCGTAATCTTCCCAGTCGCTCACCAGCGTGCGCCCATTCCCCCGGTTCTTTTCCGCTGCCTGTTTTCGACCGGCGGCGACCACCCCTTTGAACTTGGCAAAAGTCTCATCGACGAGCTTTTGCACCATCTGGCGTTCCTCAGGCAAAATTTCGTCCTCGCTCTTTTCACTGCTCATCATGTCCTTGAACTTGCCGCTTTTATAAACTTCCGGGCGGATTCCCACTTTGTTCATCAGGCCGCGATAGTTGTATCCGTGCATGATCACCCCGATGCTGCCGGTGATCGTCATGTCGCTCGCCACGATCCACTGGCACGGTGCGCTGACGTAATAACCCCCGGAGGCCGCCACGCCGCCCATGGCGGCCACGACGGGCTTGCCGGATTTCTTCTGGAACGCGCCGACCGCGCGGTAAATTTCGTCCGAGGCCAGCACTTCGCCGCCGGGGGAATCCACTTTCAACAACACGCCCTTGATCGAGCGGTCACTGGCCGCCAGCGCCAATTGATCCTTGATCAGCGTCACCATGTTCTGCCCGCTGCCATCGACAGAATAACTGGTGATGATGCCTACGACATCGATGACCACAATCTTGTTGGCCGCGCCGTTGTCTTCGAGGATTTTCTCCTCTAAGTTGTGTCCCTCGGCGCGCGCCATCCGGCTGGAACTGCCGAGAGCATGGATGAAATGGCTGAGGTTGCCCACCAGGCTGAGCCCGAGAAAAAGCAGGGCGATCACGGCCACCCACATCCAGCCGCGACGCTTCCGGGGCGGCGGCGTGCGGGTCGGGAGGGAGATCAAGGGCGGCATCAAGGGCGGCGGCGGCGGTGGCTTCGCCTGCGGTGGTTGATCAAAAAAGGGCGGCACGTTGTTTTCCATAATGGCCAAAACTAGCGCACGGTATTGGCATGGGCAAGGGGGATTACCTATTCGCCCTGGCAGTTTTTCGAAGACTCCGGGCTCGGCGAGGGTGTGGCGTGGTCTCTCTTTGTGTTCTTTGTGGGAAAATCAAAACCGCAGCCTTGACCCTCACTTGGCGGCAAATGTTTCTTCGGCCTCCCGCACCCCCACCGGGCCGTTCAACGAATTCTGCCGGTAAAAATCCTCCAGACTCTGTTGCGATACCGACAACCCTTCCGCGTCGATCGCACTAAGGATTCGTTCCTCGGTCATGATGAAACGGTCGCGCTTATAGAGCAGGTAATCGCCGCGCACACTATCCGGTGTCAGGTTGATGGTGACCAGGTTGGCGCCCGTGCGCAATCCCCGCCGGTAGCCCAGGCCCGGTTCCGCCAGGTTGAGCGCGCTCACCGACGGGATCACCCAGTCCGGCCTCATCAAGCGCAGGGCGGCCATGCAATTGAGGGTCAGGTCAATCGCCGCCGTGGGCGCGGCGGCCAGGGGCGTTTCGTCGCCGGGAATGAAGGGGCTGACGCTGCAACCATCGAGCGGTAGTTCACGGGCGAGTTGAAAATTGGCGAGCAACTCACGTTCGCTCTGGCCCGCCAAACCGCTGATGAATCCGGAACTTACTTTCCAGCCGTGCGCCGAAAGATGGCGGATGTGTTCGATTCGCTCGCCCAGTGTCCCCGGCGCCTGCATCCGCCGGTATTGAGCGGCGTCGGCAATTTCAAATTTGATGATATAAATGCTCGCCCCGGCGGCTTGCAACTCGGCGTACAAGACGGGATTGAGGGTGCCCAGACAAACACTGATGCCCAAAGGGGTTTCCCGCCGCAGCGTCTTGATGAGGGGAACCACGACCTCCCGCACGACGACCGGGTCTTCCCCGGCCTGGATGTTCAAATCGGTGACGCTCGCGGGGCGCTGGTGAATGAGCCGCTCGGCCAGTTCATCATGCCGCGCGCGAAACCGGGCCAGGCTGCGGTTGTCCCGCCGCATGCCGCAATATTCGCAGTTCTCCCGGCAAAAATTGGAAACCTCGACCACCGCGCGCACAAACACGCGCCGCCGAAACCGGCCGGCCGAGAGATTCGCCGCCCGTTCATGCCAGGCCTCCTGAGCCTCACCCTGCGCTCTCAGCATGGCGCCGTCCGGAAAGAAACCTTCGTTGCTCACCACGCCATTAATGCCTGAGCAGCCGTTGCAGGGCAAAACAATTCCTTCCACCGCCACCGGCCGAGGTCGAGATTTTGCTTGGCGCAATTCCCCGTTGTCCTAGCGTCAGGCCATGGCCTGGCCTGCGCAATGCGTCGTGGTGATTCCCTGCTTGAACGAAGCGGCGGCCATCGCGCTGCTCGTCGCCGAAATTCAGAAACGCCTGCCGACGGTGATCGTCGTGGACGATGGTTCGGCCGACGCCACGGCGACTTTGGCCACGCAGGCCGGGGCACTCGTCATCCAACACGCCCAGACCCTCGGCAAGGGTGCCGCCTTAAAAAGCGGTTGTCGGCGCGCCGGCGAACTCGGCTTTCACTGGGTGCTCGCGCTCGATGGCGACGGACAACATGCGCCGACCGATATTCCAGCGCTGCTGTCGGCCGCGGAAAACCGTCCGGCGGCGATGCTCGTGGGAAATCGCATGGCGGATCCCGCCGGCATGCCGTGGCTGCGCCGGTGGGTCAATCGCTGGATGAGCCGGCGGCTTTCCCGGCTGACCGGCCGCACGTTGCCCGACACTCAGTGCGGATTTCGCTTGTTCCGGCTGGATGCGTGGTCGGCCCTCGCACTCCACACCACGCATTTTGAAGTTGAATCCGAGATGCTCGTGGCCTTCATCGCCGCCGGGCATGCTATCGAGTTCGTCCCCGTCCAGACGATCTACAAAAGGGAACAGAGCAAAATTCATCCGCTGCGCGACACGCTGCGCTGGTTTGGTTGGTGGCGGCAAATCCGCCCGGTACGTTCGCGCGCCCCGCAGTTATCCAAACCAAATATCAGGAATCAGAACCACAGAGGACGCGGAGACCACGGATAAGGGGGGATAAGTTATTGCGGAAGGAGACAAGTCCGAACACCCTCGCCAGCCGCGAAATCCGTGTCCTCCACGGGCCCACAACTTCGGAATCACGAAGTCGGTTGTGCCTGCAACAGGATGCGGGCGCCGTGTTCCTGCCAAACCCGGGCACCGTGGATTCCGGCCCGCGCCGCCAGGGCCTCCCATTCCGCCACGCGCCAGCCGCGGCGCACGGACAATAAACCATCCGAACGGAAGTGGGCGGGAAATCCGAGCGTATGGAGAAACACCCAAATCAGCACATACATGGGAACGCTCCGGTGCAGGTCATACAGCAGCACGGCCTCGCGGGCCACCCGGCTCGCTTCACTGAAATGCCGCGCCACCTCTGCCTCGGTCCCCAGATGATGGGTCATTTGCGAAGCGATGACGACATCAAAGCTCTTTTCTCGAAACGGCAGGGAGAGGGCGCTGCCGGCGACATTTCGTGTCGTCGGGTTTATCCGCAGCGCCAACGGATTGAGATCCAGGTTGGTAACGTGCCAGTCCCATCCGTTTCGCGATGCCCAGGCGGTGAGGGCGGTACCCAGTGAGCCGTCCCCTGCCCCAAGGTCGAGCAACGTAAGCGAACGGCACCGGTGCTCGCCCAGCATTTGCGGAAGCAGCCGTTGAAACGGACCGGCGAACCGGAAAATCCGGTTGACGCGCCCCAGCAAGCGATAGCCTTCGCAGACTTCAGCAAAAGAGCGGTTCGGCGCGTCGAAATATTCTGCTTGCGTGGCGCGACGACTCAAAAACATGCTCTTGCTTACGGAAACCATGTCCGACACACAAGCCAAAGTCTCGACGCCGCTGCAAACCGGCGGCAGGCTGTTGAAACGTCTGCTGGTATTGGTCGCCGTGGCGACGGCTTTCACCTGGGTTTTGAACCACTCCTCGGCGCCGGTGGGCACGGAGGCAGCCCCCGCCGGATTTGCCCGCGGCATGTTGCACGGCGCCCTGATGCCCGGCGCGCTGCCGCACTTGCTGCTCGGTGAAGACGTGACGATCTACTCACCAAACAATTCCGGACGTCTCTACAAACTCGGCTACACCGTGGGCGTCAATGGCTGCGGCGCCATTTTCTTCGGAGTGTTCTTCTGGCGCGTCAGCCGCTGGCGCAAAGCGCGCGCTCAACAGCCGGGCCCGTGATCAGTAAAGCATACTCCTGTAGATTTCATAAACATCCACGCGTCCGCCGGCAAAATAAAGATTCCCCGGAAACAAGAAGGTCCGGCTTGCCCGGTCGTAGGTCAGGGTCGTCGGCTTCGACGGATCATTCGGATCATAGGTCGAGAACACAATTTCCCGGTCACTCTCCCGGGCCTCGAAGAGCAGCACCGCGTGATTGATCGACAACTTCGGAAAACGGACCACATGCACCACCGGTGGACGGTTCTGCTGCAGGGCCGCCACCAATTGTCGCGCCATTTGTTCCTGGTGTCCGCGGCTCAAGGGCATGATCATCCGCCAATGCCCGCGCTGGAGGTAACTCTGCCACGCCCCGCCACATTCCGCTTTCAACAGCTCCGCCTGCCCCGCGCTGAAGGCGCGCAAATCCGCGTAGCCGGGAATCACCACTTTTTTTGCGTCCGGCAGATCGCGGCCCGGACTGCGGCCCACGACCTGGCGGACCAGGCGTCGATAGCCCGCCGCATCCACCGCCGGTTGGCTGGCGTCAAATCGGGCATGCTGAAAAAACTGCCGGGCGCAGCGGACCACCACGAAGCAATGGTGCGAATACTCCGCCGGCGGATCACGGCGGTTGGTGGTGGGCTTGCCGGTCGGCGTGTCGAAATGATATTCCCAGACCAGCTCGTTTGGGTACGCGAACGTGTCGCGCGAAAAATTAAATCGCGACCGGCTGATCGCCGACGGTGGCTTCGTGGCACAGCCCGCGAGGCACAGCGCCAAGATCAAAAAATGGGACCAACGCAATAACATGCTTGCCGGAAAAGCTATCGACGCGTTACCAAACTGACAATGCTTTACGAACGTTGGCGGAAAATCGCGCGGGAACATGGCCCTGAACTGGCCGTGCGCGATCTTACCAATGGCCGGAACTGGACGTTCGCCCAATTGGCCGCCGAAGCGGAGAGCGACCCGACACCGGGCTCAATCCTCGTTTTTCCGCAAGGCCGGTCCGCAGACTTCGTGGTGAGCGTGCTCCGTGCCTGGCGACAAAGCATCGTGGTCTGTCCGCTCGAAATTGGCCAAGTGCCGCCCGTTCTTACTGAGATCCCGCCCACGTGTGTTCATTTGAAAACTACTTCCGCCTCGACCGCCGGGCCGCGTGTGGTCGCCGTCACCGCCACACAACTCGCCGCCGATGCGGAGAACATTGTCGCCACCATGGGGCTGCGCCGCGATTGGCCGAACCTGGGCGTCATTTCGCTCGCGCATTCCTATGGCTTCTCAAATCTCGTCCTCCCGCTGCTGCTGCATGGCATCCCATTGACGTTGGTGCCGTCGCCGTTGCCGGAAGGCATCCGGCAAGCCGCGGCCAATGAAGCAGCCATCACGCTCGCCGCCGTTCCTGCGCTCTGGCGCGCGTGGCATGAAGCCGGGGCTATTCCGCCAAACGTCAAGCTCGCCATTTCCGCCGGCGCTCCCCTGCCCTTGCCGTTGGAGCGGGAAATCTACAACGCAAACGGACTGAAGATTCATAATTTTCTCGGCGCCAGCGAATGCGGTGGCATTGCCTACGACGCTTCCGACACGCCACGCGACCAGGCGGCCTGTGTGGGCGCGGCCTTGCGCAATGTGCAACTCCGCCAGGGCGAAGACGGGTGCCTGCAAGTGCGCGGCCCAGCCGTGGCCCAGACCTACTTACCGGAGCCCGATGCCAGGCTCGGCAATGGATGTTTTCTAACCAGCGATCTGGTGGTTCTGAAAAATGGCCTGGCATTCATTCACGGGCGGGTGTGCGACCAAATCAACGTGGCGGGCCGCAAGGTGTCGCCGGAGACCGTCGAGCGCGCGTTACTGGCGCATCCCGGGGTGCGCGATTGCCTCGTGTTCGGCGCCCCAAGCACCGACCGCGAACGGTCGGAAAATATCGTTGCCTGTGTGGTCGGCAATTCCGCGGCCACCAGCGACGCATTGAAGCAGTTCCTGTTGGCAAAACTTCCCGCCTGGCAGGTGCCGCGCGATTGGTGGTTTGTGGAATCGTTGGAGGTCAATCATCGCGGCAAACTTTCGCGCGCTGAATGGCGGCGGAAATATGGCAGCCGGGCCGTGTGAGGATCTTTCGATGAGTTCCGGGAAGGAGCAGCCTCCAGAACACCACTAAGCCGAACGTGTCTCGCCGCTCAACGTGAGTTCTGCGTGCAGCACAACGCGCCCCTTCACCGACGCCGTCGCGCTGGCCTGAATCAAGTTGCCCAGTCGCCCGGTCACGCGCGCCTCCAGCCGGATGACTTCGCCCGGTTGCGCCGTACCGAGGATTTTCACGCCCCGCAAGGCGGTCAGCTTCAAGCCGGCCAGCGGTGCAATCTGCGGATCGCTTTGCGCGATGACTCCCGCCAGTTGCGCCACTGCTTCCACCAGCAGCACGCCGGGAAACAGGGGGTGGCCCGGGAAATGTCCGGCCAGGAAGGGCTCGTCGCCACGCACGACATATTCCCCCACGCCGGATTTTCCCGGCTCGAGCGCAGTCAAGCGATCTACGAACCTAAATTCCGGGCCGTGCGGCAAATGCTGGAGCGCCTTCTCCCACGCGTCGCTCATAACCCACTCTTTTTCAATGGCTCGACGATTTTCATGTCGGCGTCCAACTTCGGATTGAACACCAACTCATCGATTTTCAGATTGAATTGTGACTGGGTGAAATCATTCCGCATCGACGAACCATCGGCAAAGGTCAGTTCCGTCGCGCGCAAGGAAAAGTCATTGGTCGCGAACGTAATATTGATTTGCGGCATCAAGCGGCGCGCGGCGGCGGACTTGGGTTGGAGGCCTACAGCACACCAATCATTGGTCAGGCCGAGGGAGAGGATTTTGAAGCGTGATTCCAGGTCGGCACGGCTGCGGGGAAATCCCGCCTCGAACAAGGCCAGGGTGTCTTTCCAGGGGCCGGCCGCGTCGCCGGTGAGGGGATAGCGTTCGGCCCGTTTGAGCTTTGGATAAATCACGAGCATTTGTTCGGGTTGCCGTACCGCGATGGTGAGCGGCGGGTTTCCCAACTCCCAGCGGAAACGGTTCGGCTCGGTGAACCAGACCTGGCCCTGGGCGGTCAGCGGTTGGGCCAGCGCTTTGAGGGTGCGGGTCTGGGTGAACCCGGCGGACCAGGTGTGCAGATTGGTTTGCGCATTCAGCCACGCGGTGAGAAGCGCATTGGTGTCGCCGGCCACACCGTTGTCCACCATTACAAAAAACAGTGCGACGGCCAGAAGCATTTTGTAGCCGCAACCTGCAGGTTGCGATGGCGCGCACAAATGCACCGAGCGCAACCTGAAGGTTGCGGCTACGGCCAGAGAGGAACGAAGTGATACCATTGGTCGGGATGGTGCCGGATGGCGGGCTCAAAGGCACGCATGATTTGCTGCGTCAATTCCTGCCGCCCCTCGCGCTTGCCCAAGGCCGCGCGGTCGTAGGTGATCTCCGGCAGGAGTTGCGCGGCGTAACCGCGTTCGGTCCGCGGCAAGACCACCGGCAGCAGGACACAGCCGGAAGCCCGCGCCAGCTCGGCCGCCGCGATGGACGCCTCGAAGGACCGGCCAAATAGCTCGACTCGGACCGCGCTCGCAGCCGGGGGACGATCCACGAGCAACGCCACCGTCGCACCGGATTCCAATCGCTTGATGATTTCGATGAACGCGAACGCATCTTGTCCGACCACCATGGTGTCAATGCCCCAGCGCGCACGCGCGGCCTGACGCATTTCGGTAAAGCCATCACCCGGTTCGGCCTGCGTCAGCACGAGCAACTTCGCACCCCGGCTGGCCAGCAGCGGCGCGCCAAACTCCCAGTTGCCGAGATGCGGCGTCAGCAACAAGACCCCCCTGCCCTTCGTCTGCGCCGCAGTAAAATGTTCCCAGCCGGTTAATTCGGTGAACATATTCTCCACGGGCAGTCCCGCCTCGTAACGCCAGAGATCGGCGAGCTTGCGGCCAAATTGACGGAACAAGTTCCGCGTCATCCGCTCGGCCGTCGGGCGGTCACCGGCCAGGACGGGTAACAGATTTTGCACCACGACCTCGCGGCGCCGGGAACCAAAACGCCAATACAGCGACCCCAGCATGCACGCGATTCCGTCGCACCAACTGGAGGGGAGCGCGCCGGCCATGGCCACACCCAGTTTCCAAAAACCGCCCCGGTAAAACGCGGAAGGCTGCGCGCCACGAATCGTGGATTTCGCATTCGGAATGGGCGCTCGCGCGACCACGCGCCACCAGACCGGCAGCAGGTAAATGGAGATGAGCATGTTGAACCCCACGCCGACCGCGCATACTTCGCCGAGACTTGCCATGCCCGCATTGCCCGACCACGAGAGCGAACCGAAACCCGCCATCGCGGTGCCACCGCAGAGGAGCAGCGCGCGACCGACCGAACGATGCGCGGCCGCCTCATCGCCGTGGTGCCGGCGCAAAGCCAGCTGCATGAAAATGCTGTAATCGACTCCCGTGCCGAGCATGAGCGGAAGGGCCATGAGGTTCATTAGATTCCACGACCAGCCGGCGGTCCGCATCACGGCGAGCAGACACAGCCCGCTGACCAACAGCACCCCAAGGCTTAGAAGAATTTCAGCCGGACGCCGGAATGCCAGCCAAAGTGAGAACAAAATGAGCAACACCATCGGCAGCAGCACGCGCCAGAGATTGGTCTGGACTCGTTCGAGAATGGCGCCGCCCAGCAATTCCCAACCGGACACGAGAAATCCCTCACGCGACAAATCGCCGCCCCAGCGCGCGACAGTTTGCTGCGTCACCGGCGCATTGGTGCTGGGATAGACGAAGCCGACGGCGAACAGTTCACCCGCCGGACGCGCCACTAGTTTCTCCAGAATCCAACGGCTCATCTGATTCGTTGGCCAGTAAACATTGGTGGAAGCGACGGCGGTTTGCCAGGCGTCGAGCAAACTTTCGGTGAGGCCGAATGAGTTGGTGTTGAACCCTCCCTGAAGCAACTCGGCGCGAAAAGTTTCCCGTTGGCTGGTGAGTTGGGCCGCCGCAGCTCGGTTGGCGGATTGAAACGCGGGCCGGGGCCAGAGCGCAGTGGGCAAAGTGAAACCGGCGATCCATTCATTGGAGCGGGCGTGTTCGAGGGTTACCGCGGCCTGGTCGAGACGCTGGGCGATGTCGGCCTCGGTGCGCCCGCGGGTGACCAGCCAGAGCGGCTCGCGATTTTGCGCGAGCTGCGCCTTGATTTCATCCAGCGCGGCATAGGCCAGGCTGCCGCGCGGACGCAGCGCGTTGGGCGAGCGGTCGAGCTGCGGCGCTCCCTGGAACAGCAGCACCCCAACGGCACCGGCGATCAACGCGATTGAAATTGTGACAACCGTCCCGCTGTGACGTGACGCAGGTGGAGCCACTGGTGGCACCCCCGGATCAATCACGGCGGGCGGCGGCCAGGTTCCGGCGGCGATCTGTTCCTGCCGCCTTTTCAAACGGTCCCGGAACAATGGCGGCAAGAATGCAAACAACATTACGAAGGCCGACAGCGCCACGCCCAGCGCCACGAGCGAACCCAGTTGCGCCAAGCCCGGCAGGCCGGCCAGCTTGAGCACGAGGAACGCGCTGATGGTGGTGACCGCCGCCCAGAAAATGCTCGGACCAATCGCGCGGCGGATTTCGGGAATGATGGCTTCCGGCGACGCGAGCGCCTCCTGGTAATGCACGACGCCATAATCCACGGCCAAACCAAGCAGGATTGCCGCAAAACCGAGGCTCACCACATTGATCGCGCTAAAAATCAACGCCCCCAACGCCAGCGTGCCCGCGAGAATACACGCCAGCAGCGTCAACAACCAAAGCATCGGCTTCCAACGCCGGTGTGCGAGCCAGAACAACACCGCAATCACCGCGGCGGTGAACAGCACCGACTCGATCATGTCCCGCTCCATCCCGCCGGCGATCTCGGCGACGAATACCGGCCGGCCGGTGTAGTGGATCGTGACGGACGGATGATCGCGTTGCCATTGCTCGATGATGATTCTCATTTCCTTCAACCATCCGACACACTCCCGGTAGCTGGTTAACTCCGTGGTCGCCTGCACAAAAACAATGCGAAACAATCCGTCCACCGACGCGAACAACTCCTGCCCCTGCCCCAGTGCCGGCGCCCCCGCCGCCGCCGATTCCGGCAGGCGCGTCAAACCAAATGGATCGTAACTAAGCCGCGCAATATCGGCCGGTGACATCGAGGTGGTGAGTTGTTCGCGGGTGGCCGCGAGGGTGGCCGCGAGATTTGCCGGCGCGAGTCGATTGGTCAGCTCGCCGAAAATCTCGGGCGGCTGGTTGAGCCACAGATGCGCGATGAGTTCGGCCGCCTGGCCGGGATGTTCGAGCCAGGGCGGTTGCCACGTGGCCTGCCTGACCTGCGACTTGTGCCCAGCCAGCACCAGGGCGAGTTCACGCGCGGCGGCATCGGTGGTCTCCGGATCGGGTGCGCGCACGGTGAGAATCAACTCCCCGGCATTGGCGAAATTCTGCTGATAGAGTTTCAGCCCTTGCACGGCGGGCACGTCGGCGGGCAACAAATTCAATACCTCGACGTCGAAATGGAGCCGCGCCAATCCGGCGGCCAGCGGCAATAGCAACAGCAGCCAGAGCCAGCTTCGCGAAGGTTTCATGGCGTGAGGTAGCCTTCGATCACCTCGCCGGAGGACGGGTTCTCCAGCCGCCACGAGCCATCCGGCTTCGCCTGCCAGGACCAGACCGGGGCCGCGGTGGCGCCGGAAATGGCCCGCGCGAGTTGCAGCCAGGCCAGCCGGGCTGGCGGCCGTCCGGGACCGCTAAACGTCCGGTTCTGGGGCACGAACTGGATTTGCCAGTGATTCGCACTGATCTGCGCGACGACAAATGGGATCGGAGTCTTTGTGAACTGGAGCCAGACGCGGCCATCG
>JAYUBJ010000420.1:0-4926 GCA_043740915.1 Verrucomicrobiota bacterium | reverse complement strand
TCGGCCGCGCCGTAGAACACGCACGCCTGTCCGCCCATGAGCAGGGCGCGGACGCGGTGCGCGCGCATCGAAGAAAGGACTTTGCGTATCGGGTTCGGGATCAAGTGAGCCTCCGAGCGCGAGATAGGTCTGCCACAGCTTCTCGCTTTCCAGCCAGCGTTGGACGGGCGTGAGCCGATACCATTCGGCCCACTCGCCTGCCACCAATTGTTCCGGCTGAATCATGCAAAAAGAATAACAGATTTAGGCCTTCGCGTAAAGCTCGCTGCCTTTCCCAGTGATTTACGGGCTTTCATTTCGCCGAAGGACGAGCCGAGGTTGTTTTGGCGGTGCGACGCGGAAAAGTTTTCGCCAACCGGATGAGTTGTCCGACTTTCCGGATTTTTTCCGCGAATGGTTCGCGCGCGAATTTTTGCCGCATTTCCAGTTTCATAATGTTGGCAGCATCAGTTTATGCCGTTGCAGGATTTTATCCAACCGCGTTTTATCGAGCCCGGATTGCTGGAGCATTTGTTCGATGCGCGCCTTGTCCTTGGCCCGGCCCACGCTGGCGGCAATGGCCACAATATGTTCGGCGCGAAAGACTTTGGCGGGCACGCCCTCAAATTCCATGCGCTCGGCGTCGCGGACGGCTTCCTCGGTCAATCCGTGGGCGGCGAGAAATTGCACGGGGAATCCGCGCACCAGCAGATGCTCGCGCTCGACCTGCCACCCTTGGGCTTGCAAGTGCGCGTAGATGGCCGGGATGCCGGCGGTCAATCCCTTGTCGGCAGGGATGAAGAAAATATCCGCGTCGTAGGTGGTGAACGGTTCGACGTAGTAAATCGCCGCGAGCGCGCCGCCGAGCGCCCAGTCCTCAATCAATTTCGCGGCAATCAATCCGTTCGCCGCGCGCAGCACATCGGCCAGCGGCAGGTTGGCGGATGGCTCATTGATTGACATGGTTCACGTTTACCAGATTCACACACCTTCGCGTAAATCAGGCATGGATTCAATTTTTCTGCGGGTCGGTCAGCCCGCCGGACAGGTGGAAGCGCGCAACATCCTCTTCGTGATGATGGCAATAACTCAATTCAACTTGGGCAAAACTTTTCAAATTCAACTCGCGCAAACATTTTCGGCGAACTCGGTTCAACTCTTCCGTGGAATGTGAATGCTCGCTTTCGTTCCTTGAACGTGAATTTCGTCCTTCGTCCAAGAAAGCTGAATCGTCTCCGGTTTGGCTTCTTCGTATTTTGCCATCTCCGTAAGCGGTGGGCGAATGTAGCGCTCGAGGAAAACCGCCATCGTCTTGCCAGCTTTGGAATCCATGTGTGCCCACGCATCCGCACCAACGTAATGTCTGCCTTGGCACGCATTGAACGCCGCAATCAGCTCGCTAAGACGATGCGAGGGCGTTGGGTCGAGAACGATGAGCACGGGCGTCAAACCAGCGGCGCGGGCTTCACGAGGAAAAGAAAGTTCTTCACCAAAGCGGCCTTGCCCACTGGCGGCAATGGTAACGCGCAGCTTGAATTCGTAAGCGAGCTGGCTCTCACCATCGTAGCAATCAATCTGGCGACCTTCGCCAGTCGGTTCGCCGCGTTCGTTCACACGTTTGACGGGCGAGTTCTTTGAGCCGACCGCCTGACCGCCGAGACAACTCGCCAGCACCGGCTCGAACAAATAGCCCGTCTCCTGTGCCGCGCGATTATCCACGTCGAAAATCCACTTGCGCCAGACGAGCCACGATGCGAGCAAGCCGTCATGCACACCGCCGAACTCCAGCAGACTGCGAGGACCAATCTGGTTCATCGTCGGCTTCGGCTGAGTGGAAAGGATGCGCTGATACTTCACCCGCCGTTTATGGAGCGTGGCGAGATTCTCAAAGTAGAGCCGGAAGTCGGGTTCATGTGCGACGCATTCAGCCAAGCTCTCGACAAGGGCCGTAGCGGATGGACAACCAGCTTGCGGAGTTTGAAACCACGGCAACGGAAGACGGTAATAGTCGTTGCTCGGCGGCGGAGACGAAAGCGCAGGCAGTTTCGAGATTCCGTCAGCAAGCCCGAGGTCGCGACAACACTGCGACAGCAGACAGAACAATTCGTTCTCGGAAAGCGTCACGCGGTCATCACCGTTGCCGAGAATGCGCGCGGCGCTGAACGACTTCTTGATTTCGACGGGTGTGGGCATGGTCAGTTCCTCGGCTTCTCCAGTAACGCCAGTTGCTCGTCCTTTTCACCTGCCAGTTCCGCCAACAAAGACTCTGTCAGGGTGAGCGCCGGACTCATTCCTTCCGAGCGCGTGAGGCAGAAGCGGAGCGACGAATGACCGTTGCCGGTATATCGCGCTGCGAAGCCATAGTCCCGCGCGATGTGTTCTGCTACCGCTCGTGCGAGCATTGGCGGTATGGCGTTGCCGACTTGCTGAATGCAGCTTGCCGCGCTGCCGACAAACTCAAACGTATCGGGAAACGTCTGCAACCGCGCACACTCACGCAGCGTGAGCAATCGGTCTTCTGTCGGATGCACAAACTCTCGCGTGGCCGCGCTGGTGATGGTCAGACTCGGCTCGTTGGCGAACAACCGCTTCAAACCGGACGGCGCACCACCGCGTTTCTCGACCGGCGTTCCGTCCATGACGCGACGGAAGGCGCGACGGCGAAATGACTCGTGCTGCAGGTGCTCCGGCAAATCTTTCATCGTTTGGCCGGGCTGCAATCCCCGCACGCGCTCAAGCTGAATTTCCGACAGCGCCACCGCGTAGTGGTCGGTCACAGTTCTGGCTTCGCCGCGCAGGTAAGCTTGCAATTCGCTTCGTGGCGGCTCGCGAAACGCCAGCGGTTCGCCGGCTTCCGTTGCCGCCGGCGGAAGGTCGCCCACGGCGGTCGCGAAAGTGATTTCTCCTTTGCGAAAGATGTTGCCTGAAAAACGAGTCACCGGTTCGGGGAATAAAAAGTTGTGACCCAGTCTGTTCCCGACGATGATCACGCGCTTGCGCCGCTGCGGAATGCCGTAGCCTTGCGCATAAACCTTCTCCACGTTTAGCGAGTAACCCGCCTCCAAAAAGGCCGCCACCGTGTCGCGAACGTGCAAGCCGCCGCCGCTGGTCAGAAGTCCCTCGACGTTTTCCATTACGAACCATTTTGGGCGGATGCCTTCAAGCAACCGGACGTAATGGCTCAATAGCGAATTGCGCGAGTCATCGCCCGCCTTCGCGCCCGCGCTGCTGAAACCCTGGCACGGCGGACCGCCCAGAAGCATGTCGAGTTCGCCGGGTTTCAACCCGATGCGCTGAAGCACAGCCTCGGCGGTGAGTTGCCGAATATCCGCCGTCTCGCACGGAGTTCCAGGAAAATTGCGGCGATAGGACTTCACCGCGTCCGCGTCAAGGTCGGTGGCAAATCGAACGTCGTAGCCGGCCTGACCGAAACCGAGGGAACACCCGCCCGCACCGGCGAACAGGCTGATGGCCGTCGGCTTTGCATCCAACTTTTGGCCGTCGAGGGTTTTCATGGTGCTTCCTAAACGCGCTTGCGCTCAGGATTCAGCAATGCCTGCTGTCGCCCGAACTCCACAGGGATATCAAGCGCTTGACACAAAGCTTGCCGAGTTGAAACCTCTGTGTGGAAAAGGCGGAAATAGTGTATCACGAGATGCTTGAGTACTCGGTCTGCGAATACCGAATCTTGAATTCCCCGGTGAACCTCAACAACTTGCTTTGTGTTGATTCTTGCGATGTCTAGTCTCACAGACGCGTCAAGCAGTCGCACCGCATAGCTTGGCTTCGCCGAATCGTCAGCCGCAACGTCTGGGACTTCATTGGCAATAGCTGGAGCAACCTTTTCCAATCGCGACAAACATGCATTCGCCCCGTTACGAATGTGAATGTCGCTCAGATGGAGGATTAACAGTTTCATTTGACGTAAACCTCCGCGCCATTTTCCACGAACCCTGCTGGCGCAAGTTTCATGTTCAATGTTTTAAGTTCAAAGTTAAAATCAGGCTTTGGCATAGACCTCAGCGCCGTTTGCGACGAATTCCTTGCTCTTCGCTTCCATCCCCTTTTTCAACGCTTCTTCCTCGGCGATGCCTTGTTCGGCGGCGTATTTGCGGACGTCTTCGGTGATTTTCATCGAGCAGAAATGCGGGCCACACATGGAGCAGAAGTGCGCGGTCTTGGCGCCTTCTTGCGGCAACGTCTCGTCGTGGAACTCGCGCGCGGTCACCGGATCGAGGCTGAGGTTGAATTGGTCTTCCCAACGGAATTCAAAGCGCGCCTTGCTCAGGGCATTGTCGCGGTATTGTGCGGCGGGATGGCCTTTGGCGAGGTCGGCGGCGTGGGCGGCGATCTTGTAGGCGATGACGCCGTCTTTCACGTCCTTCTTGTTCGGCAGGCCGAGGTGTTCCTTGGGCGTGACGTAACAAAGCATCGCGCAGCCATACCAGCCAATCATTGCCGCACCAATCGCGCTGGTGATGTGGTCGTAACCCGGTGCAATGTCGGTTGTCAGCGGCCCAAGCGTGTAAAATGGCGCTTCGTGACACCATTCGAGTTGTTTGGCCATGTTCTCTTCAATCATGTGGATGGGAACGTGACCCGGCCCTTCATTCATTACTTGCACGCCATGCGCCCACGCCCGTTCGGTCAGTTCACCTTGGGTTTTCAATTCGCCAAACTGGGCTTCATCATTCGCATCGGCAATTGAACCGGGACGCAACCCATCCCCGATGGAAAACGAAACATCGTAGGCGGCCATGATGTCGCAGATGTCGTCCCAATGGGTGTAGAGGAAACTTTCCTGGTGATGCGCGAGACACCACTTGGCCATGATGCTGCCGCCGCGGCTGACAATCCCAGTCATGCGATTGGCGGTGAGCGGAATGAAGCGCAGCAACACGCCGGCGTGGACGGTGAAATAATCCACGCCTTGCTCGGCCTGTTCGA
>JAYUBJ010000419.1:0-4928 GCA_043740915.1 Verrucomicrobiota bacterium | reverse complement strand
TCGACGCGCAACTCATCCGCCAGCCCAATCCACTGCCAATGCTGCACTGAATGAAAAGCCGCTACGGCAATACTTGTACGCGGTAGAAACGAATTCCGCTCGTGGCGGTCGCGTCCAGAAACGACGTGCTCGCACCGATCGCCAGGACCGTAGTCCCGACCTGCTGCCAGGTGGCGCCGGAAAAATCAGCCCGGCTGAAAACCTGGTATTTTTTTCCGGCCACGCTCTGCCAGGTGATGGTGCTGCCATTCCCGTTCTGGACCACACTTTGGATTTTCAACAACGAACCCGCAACACTGGGGCTCGTGCCGGCGATGAACTCGGCCAGGTTGATTAAGCCATCCCCGACCGGGTCGGCACCCGGTCCGGCTTCTGGCGCGGTGAAGAGCGGAAAATATTGCCGCTGAAACAAATCGTCCAGGCCGTCAAAGTTGTCATCGCGCACCAGCGGCAAGATTTCCAGAAACCCATTGGCGTAAGCCACATTAGTTCCATTTTTTTGGATGACAAAACTGCGCAACCCCGGCGTGGCATTGCTCGCGACGCCAATCGTCGCGGCAATTTGAGTGAATCCGGATCCGGGATAACTGGTCGTGTTCTCGGAGGTCGCCCCGACGCTGACCCCATCGCCCGTTACGGTCAATGTCAAGCCACTGGCCGGTGCGGTCGGCGACAGGACCCCGACGAGCACATTGCTTTGGCCGGGGCGAAGGGTGACGGGCAGGGCGATGGGCCGCGTACCGCCGGAAGCAAGGATGTGGCTGATCCGAAACGCGGGCGGGCCGGGGATCACTGCGAAATCCAGCTCCGCCGTCTTGCCGCCCAGCACGGTCACGGTCGTGTTCGTGGTGGGTAGAAAATCCGTCGCCACCGCGTCGTACTGGTAGCCTCCATGCCCGTTGGTTGCCAGGGAAATGTCCCGGCCCCGAATCAGTGTATACGCCGCGTTGGGATCCAGCGGCGTGATCCGCACGCCATAAGTGCCCGCTTGAAGCATCGGCAATTCATACGCGCCCTGCCCGCCCGAGACCGTGCCGCCCACCACATTGCCAGAAGCATCCTCGACCACCACCACGGCACCAAAGACGCCCACGCCATTCGTCATGACATGGCCGCGGAGACGTCCGAGATCGATGGGTGGCGAGGCCGGAGGGTAGAGAAAACGCGCCGCGGCAATTTCATCCGGGGACAATCCCGCCCACGATGTCACCCCGCTGTCCGTGCGCCACATCATGGTGGCCCCACCCACCGGCGAATGGTTCAGACCAATGAAGTGGCCGATTTCATGCAGCGCAACGCCCTCGATGAAAATGCCCGGGTTATTGGTGTCGTCGAGGCCGGTGAACCACGTGTATCCCCAAACGGTGCTGGCGTTGAAAACAATATCAGCTTCGGTCAATTGATTGTTGTCGGCATTAAATGAGGTGAACGTGACGCCCAAAGCGCTGAAGATATTATCATGACCGCCGTTGACCGTGCCGTCCCCATTTTTTACCCAGAAAACCACATTCGTCCCATCCGAGGTGTTTACGTCCACACCGGCCGCGATCAATCCCGCATCCTCAAACTTGAGACTCGTCCCGGGAATGGACTGCCACTGTCCAAAGCTGGCCCGCACGGCGTTCAATTCCGCCTCGGTGTTTGTCGTCGAGTACGCGTCGGCCGCGAGAAAAAAACGGATGGCCAGGGTGTTCGTGTTGACTACATTGGTGCTCACCCCGACGCTGGGTGTCGCCAGATTCCAACGTTGGTGATTGCCGAGGGGGTCGGTATTAGCCACGAAGGCGCGGGCCGGCACCACGGCGAACAGGGTCAAAACCAATAATGCCCTGAACCGCTTCATGGCTTGGCCGCTTGCACCCGCTGTTTTAGATCGGCCAGTCGCAGCCGCCCTTCCATGGGACTGGGCTGCGGACGCGCACCGGCGGTGGAGTTCGCTTTCGGGTGGCCGTGGAACAGATTATGCGCCAGTTTCTCTCCGGTCTGTGCGTCTTGGGTAATCTGAAACTTGCCCTGGGCCAGACCAAGGCTCACCCCTTCGCCACGCTGGTTTATTAACAGGAACACCACCACTTCTTCCCCGATTTGATAATCCGCCTGGCCGGAGACCACCGCCTTTTTGTCGCCCAGAATTCCGCCGCCATGAACGACGGTGAAGCGATTGGTCGCCAAATTCCCTTTCCACACTTCAGCAACTTTCAATTCCAGCTTCGTGTAAATGCGCCCGGCGGCGTCCTGCTGACAACTCTTGCTCAACACAGTTCCCCGGAGGACGAGTTGTGCTTTCGCCGCCAGTTCCTCGGGCGTCACGTGGGTGAACTGCGTCGCCGGCAGGCTGATCGCCAGCAGCAGCAGACCGGCCAGCGTGAGTCGCGCAATGATCTGGTTCATCGAGGTGGCAATTTAATCAACCACGCCGTTCAAGGCGCCATCTCGACACGGTAAAAACGATGGCTCGTCGCGCCCGTGGCCGTGGTGAATCGGAATTGTGAATTGGGATTGAGGGCCTGCCGCACCGCCGATGGATCGGTAGTCCATGGGCCAGTCACGGCCGGGGCTGACAGCAACTGAAACGTCCCGGCGCTGCCGCTGGCGAGCGTGAAATCAATCTGCACTTGTGGGCCGGAAAGATATTGCACTCCGGTGATCTGAATCGGCGACGACGAAACGAGCTGGGCCGGGCCATAATTCAAAATGCGGTTCGACACCTTGGCGCGAACCCGCAGCAGATAATTGTTCGTGCTGGCAGGCGTGAAATTGAAGGCAGTACCCGTCGGAATGTCCGTCACCACCGGCTCCACGAGTTCCTCGGCATTCGAGACGGAAATATCGTCCAGATAAAGGCCATAATAGAAACCGTCCGTTGCAAAAGGATAGTAATCGCCGCCGGCAAAATCATAAACGAATCGCACCATGACTTGCTGGCCGGCGTAACCGGCGAGGGAAACGATCCGTTGCGTGAATGTGGATTCCCCGCTGCCGCCGGTTCCGGCCTGCGTCCACACATCCTGCCAACTGCTTCCGCCGCTGAGCGAAATCTGGCACCGCGCCACCTCACCGGTTCCGGCGTAACCCAATCGGCTGGAGAAAATCAACTGGCTCGTCGCGCTTGGAAGTAACAATCGGTTCAACGCTAGAATCTCGCCAACCGGTGGATTCACATGTGCCAGATGAAACGAGAAATTCCCTGAATTCTTAACATCATTCGTCACCACCGCATAGCCCGGCGAAACCATGGCAGTCACGTTGGTCGTCAGCCCGTTCTCCGCGCCCTCCACGGCGGTGAAAGCGAGCCGGTGATATTGCTGCCATTGGTAACTCGTGGCCGCGCCCACCGGGGAGAAGGAAAAAGCCCTGGCTTGCCCGGAAGTGATCCAATCCGGGCCGGAAATGACCGGCGGCGTGTAGGCGGGCCGACAATCCTTCTTCACGCTGTTGGCGGCGCCCACCACGGCCGCGACCTGGTTGGACAAACCGTTGGCCGTAAAATTCACGGTGTAGTTGCCGTTGGGAACCGGGATGGAATAACCGCCCGACTCCGAGGTCACCGCATAAAAATTGATGCCAGGAACCGTCACCGTCACCCCGCCAATGCCTTCGCCAACGTCATAAAATCCATTGGTGTTGAAATCGTAATAGACCACACCGGTGATGAACACATTGAGGTTGGCGCCTTCAATGCCAAAATCCTGCGTCACTATTTGCGGCCCGACCGATCCATTCACACCGTTGGTTACTCCAATGCCGACTTCCAAAAACGAACGTGAATGTATGTTCTCGCGGTGGCCGGGTGGAGTTTGCATGCCTCCAAGACCAGCACCCCAGTCCACCTCAAATCCGGCGTGCCCGAAAAAGACGGATTTCGCGAAGGAATAAACATTCTCGCCAGCGGCAGTCCAATTATAGCCTTGAGCGTTCATTCGCGTGTCAAACCGGCCGCCGTCACTAAAGTTCGTATGCCCCTGAAATTGGTGGTCAAACATGTCCTTCGTGTGGAGACGGGCGGAGGCCAGCAGTTTCGCGTTCATCGACAAGGGCGGCTGCGGGCTGATCGTGGCGAATTGCGACACCATTAGACTCAGGTCCACGCTGAAACCCGTTACATTTGTTGAGTAGGCGTTGAGGATCAGCGGGTCGTCCGTGTTTTTCAACCGGAGGCTCTCGCCCTGCGGATCGGCGCGGGCGCGGTTGATGAACTCCAGATACAGTTGCTCCTCGTCCGTCGGATCGCCGATGGAATAAAGCGTCGGAGCGACCAAGGGCGTTCGTACCGAACTCGGCTTCGGCGGAGAACGAAATACAATCGGCGGCGCCGGCGGCGGGGCTTGGGGAACTGGGGCGGGGGCCGGTTGAGGCACGAGATCCGCGACCGCCCAAGGTTGCCACATTCCCGCCCGCAGCAGAAACGCTGCGAACCAAAATGGAATCAATTCCGTTCGCCAAGCCCGCTCGCGACGGCACGACTTTTCTCCGTTGCTGTTCCTGGAACGGACTGAATTCATCAAACACCATGGTTTATCGACAGGAAACCCATACCACCAAATGAGCAAAATGACAGCCCAGATTTCCAACCGGCCATCAACCTGGCGCGGCGTGGCCACCGGCGATGCGCGCGTAATAGCCGCCGCGTTGCAACAATTCCGCCGGGCTGCCCGATTCCGTCAACCGCCCGTCCTCGAGCACCAGAATCTTATCCACCTGCCGGAGCGTCACCAGCCGGTGCGCCACCATCAAGGTCGTCCGCCCGCGCATCAAGTCGCGCAAACTCGCGGCCACCAGCGCCTCGCTCTCCGCATCCAGCGCGCTCGTCGGTTCGTCCAGCAACAGGATGGGCGCGTCCTTCAGAAAGGCCCGGGCCAGGTTCAGCCGCTGCTTTTCACCGACGCTCAACCGCGCCGCGCCGTCTCCCACCACGGTGTCGTATTGCT
>JAYUBJ010000418.1:0-4931 GCA_043740915.1 Verrucomicrobiota bacterium | reverse complement strand
TGGAGTTGGAAAACGATTTTCAAATAGTCGGCGAAGCGACAGACGGTCGCCAGGCTGTCGCGATGGTCAAAAAACTTCATCCCGCGGTGGTGCTGATGGACATCGTCATGCCGCGGCTTAATGGTTTGGAGGCCACCCGCCAAGTGCTCAAAGCCCTCCCCGCCACCAAAGTGATCATGCTCTCCGCGCACAGTGATGACGCGTATATCGAAGACGCGACCGCCTGCGGCGCGAAAGGTTTTCTGGTCAAACAAACCTCCGCCCGATTGGTGTGCGAGGCGATCCGGCAAGTCCAAAAGGGAAACACGTTTTTCAGCCCTACGGTGGCCCGGCGGCTTCACCAAGAGAATGGCAAGTCCCCGATTCGAGGCTAAAGAGAATTCCCATGGCCAGATATATCACTCTCATCACGTTCACGGATCGCGGCGCGCGCGCCCTCAGGCAATCCCCCGCACGGGCCCGCGTTTTTACCAAGGCGGCGGAAAAGGCCGGCGTCACCGTCGAAGCCCAATACTGGACGACCGGCGCGCATGATGGGTTGCTCATCCTCCGGGCCGACGACGCCGAGCGGGCGCTGCATTGCCTGGTGGAACTGGCGGCGGTCGGCTGTGTTTCCACAGAAACGATGCAGGCCTTCGATGAAAAAGAATTCTCCGCGATCGTAGGCAAGTAGCCTGTGCCCGGCGGCTGCGTTCCGGCCAAGGTCTCGCAGCCGCAGTGCGCCACCCTTTGATTTTGTGCGTGTTTCCCGCGCTAGTTTTCCTAAGATTCAACCCGTGCAACATTACGCCCGGATGACCAAGGCCGAGTTGTTGAAGCGGCTCGCCGCCGTGGAAGCGAACGTCCCGCCCGGCCATCTGGCCGGGGCGGCGGTGCCAGCGCTCACCCCGCTGAAGGAACTCCAGGACCTCAAGGCCGCGCTCGATGCGCATTCCATCGTGGCCATCACCGACGCCCGCGGGCGCATCACCTTCGTCAACGACAAGTTCTGCGAGATCTCCAAATACTCCCGCGACGAACTGCTCGGCCAGGATCATCGCATCATCAATTCCGGCCATCATCCCACGGAGTTTTTCCAGGACCTCTGGACCACCATCGCGCACGGCCGGATTTGGAAGGGCGAGATTTGCAATCGCGCCAAGGACGGTTCCATTTACTGGGTGGCCACCACCCTCTTTCCCTTTGTCAACGCGGAGGGGAAGCCCACGCAATACATCGCCATCCGCACTGACATCACCGAGCGCAAACGCGACGAGGAACGCCTGGCCGAGTTGGCGGGTTCGCTCGCGGAAAAAAACAAGGAGCTGGAAACCATCGTTTATGTCGCCTCGCACGATCTGCGCTCGCCGCTGGTCAACATCCAGGGTTTCAGCAAGGAACTGGCGCATGCCTGTGCGGCCATCCGCGCCAAGTTGGTGGCGTCGGACGGCCAAGCCCTGGACCGGGCGGAACTGCTCGTCCTGCTGGAGGAAGACGTGCCGGAGGCGATTGAGTTCATCCAGGCTGGGGTGGCAAAAATCGACGTGTTGCTCGCAGGTTTTCTGCGCTTTTCGCGTTTGGGCCGCGCGGCGTTGCGCCTCGAACGCCTGAACATGGACACGCTGCTCGCCGAGGTTGCCCAGGCGATGGAGTTTCAAATCCAGCAAGCCGGGGTGGCGCTTGCGATTGACAAGCTGCCCATGTGTCGCGGCGACACCACGTTCACGAGCCAGGTCTTTTCGAACCTCCTCGATAATGCGCTCAAGTATCGTGACCCGAAGCGTCGGGGGCTCATCACGGTTTCGGGCGGCGTGGAAAATGGCCGCGCCATCTATGCTGTAAAGGACAATGGCATCGGCATCGCGCCGGAGCATCAGGAGAAGGTTTTTGAAATTTTTCATCAACTCGATCCGTCCCGCGCGGGCGAAGGATTGGGCTTGACGATTGCCCAAAGGATTCTCGAACGGCAGAACGGCAAAATCTGGATGGAATCCAATCCGGGCAAGGGCAGTACATTTTTTGTTTCCTTGCCTAGTTCGCCGCAAAAGAAGGATAAATCATGACTATGACCCGAGAAGTTGTGATTCTGATTGTGGACGATGATGCTGGACATGCGCGGCTCATCGAGAAAAACCTCACGCGGGCCGGCCTGCACAACCTGATCGAGCGCTTCGAGAACGGGCAGATGATTCTGGACTACTTGTTCCGCCGCGGCCCCGGCCCGCACCGCGCCACGGTCACGCCGTACCTGCTGCTGCTGGACATCCGCATGCCGAAGGTGGACGGCGTCGAGGTGCTCCGGCAACTCAAGGGCGACCCGGAGTTGCGCAAGATTCCCACGGTCATGCTGACGACCACTGACGACCCGCGGGAGGTTGAGCGGTGCCATGCGCTGGGCTGCAACAATTACATCGTGAAGCCGGTGGACTACGAGAAATTCTCCGAGGCGATCAAGCAACTGGGCCTGTTCATCTCCTTGGTGGAAGTGCCGGAGATCGACGGCAAACCCTGACCTCGTCCCCATGGCCGCCCCTGCTTCGCCCGCCACCGTGTTGATCGTGGATGACGATCAGGGCTTGTTGCGGCTCATCGAAAAATCGCTGCGCCGCGAAGGCTACAGCACCGCCACGGCGGTTTCGGGAAAGGATGCCATCGACTGGCTGGTGGGGCACCAGGCCGACTTGATGTTGCTGGATTTGAAACTCCAGGACATCGAAGGCAAGGAGTTGATCAATCATCTGGTTTCGATCCAACGGCTGGTGCCCTTCATCATCATCACCGGCCAGGGTGACGAGCGGGTGGCCGTGGAGATGATGAAGCGCGGCGCGCTGGACTACCTCGTCAAGGATGGGCGGTTCCAGGAATTCGTTCCCACCGTGGTTCGCCGCGCCCTGGAGCACTTGGACAAGGAAAAACGGCTGGCCAAGGCCGAACAAGCGGTGCTCCAAAGCGAGGCCAACCTGCGCCGCGCGCAGGCGATCGCACACATAGGCAGTTACGAACTCGTGTTGCCTTTGTCGTCCGAAGAAGCTTGTTCCGAGGAGTTTTTTCGCATCCTCGGTCTCGTTCCGGCCCAAGACGCCCGGGCCCCGGAAGACTACCTGCGGCGCATCGTGCATCCGCAAGATCGGTCGCGAGTGCGGGAAACACTGCTGCAGTCCGTGACGACCGGCGCGCTTTACGACATCGAGTATCGCATCGTGCGGCCCGATGGAACCATCCGCGACGTCCACAGCATGGCCGAGCCGGTCCACAACCCGGACGGCCAGATTGTGAAACTGTCCGGCACGCTGATCGACATCACCGAGCGCAAACGCCTCGAGAAGGAAATTTTAGAAATCAGCGACCGCGAACAACACCGGATCGGCCATGACCTGCACGACGGCCTCGGCCAGCAACTGACCGGCATCGAACTGCTGTGCGAGGTTTTAGCAAAGCGATTGGCGGCGAAGTCCAAGGCGGATGCCCGGCACGCAGGGGAGATTGCCCAGTGCGTCCGGGAGGCGATTGTGCAAGCGCGCGGCCTGGCCCGCGGGCTTTCGCCGGTGGCCGTCGAGTCCGAAGGGCTGATGTCGGCCTTGCAGGAACTGGCGGCGACCACGGAAAAAATCTTTCCGGTTGCCTGCCAGTTCCATTGCGACCCGCCCTTGCTGGTGCATAGCCACGCCGTGTCCATGCATTTGTTTCGCATCGCCCAAGAGGCGGTTTCCAACGCCATCAAGCACGGCAAAGCCAGACGGATTGAAATTCAACTCAAGGCGGCCGGTGAACGAACCGTGCTGTCGGTCAAAGATTACGGCGTGGGTTTTCCGAAGAAATTGCCGGGCAAACGAGGCATGGGATTACGCATCATGCATTATCGCACCAACCTGATCGGCGGGAGCCTGGTGATCGAAAAGAACCCGGAAGGCGGTACTACCGTCACGTGTTCGATTCAAGCCAACGGCAATAAACACCCGGAGGAAACTGCATGACCACGAAAAAGAAAGTCACCCAGGCCAGAAAGAAACTGCTCGTCGTGGACGATCACCCGATGATGCGGCAGGGGTTGACGCTGTTGATCAACCATGAGCCGGACCTGACCGTGTGTGGCGAGGCGGAAAGCGCGCATGAGGCGCTCGCGGCGGTGGGCTTGCTCAAACCCGACCTCGTGCTGGCCGACATCACGATGCCGGGCAAAAATGGGCTGGAATTCATCAAGGACCTCCAGGCCATGCATCCCGGCACCGCCGTGCTGGCGATTTCCATGCACGACGAATCGGTTTATGCCGAGCGCGTGCTGCGCGCGGGCGGGCGCGGTTACATCATGAAGCAGGAAGGCGGCAAGAAATTAATGCAGGCCATCCGCCGGGTGCTCAACGGCGAGATTTACGTGAGCGAAAAAATGTCGGCGAAAATTCTGGAGATTTTCTCCGGCCGCCGCGCGGCCGCCAGCCAATCGCCGGTCGAACTATTGACCGACCGTGAATTTGAAGTCTTCCAACTCATCGGCCAGGGCCAGGGCACCCGGGAAATCGCCGGGCACTTGCATCTGAGCGTCAAGACCATTGAGGTGCATCGTCTACACATCAAGGAGAAGCTCAAGATCCTCACCGCGCCGGAGCTGATTCGCCACGCCGTCCGCTGGGTGGAAGCGCAGGGCGGCCAGTGAGGCGACCGCGTTGCTTCCCGCAATCGCTTCGCGTAGCCGCACGCCTTCAGGCTGCGTTCCCCGGAAGGTGCAGGAACACGACACGTCCCCAACACGCGTTGACCCTTTGCCGACCTGCGCAACCTGAAGGTTGCGGTTACGGGATTCGGCTGCAAATTGCGGCTTAAGCGCCCTAGGCGAAACCCTTAGAAAGGTTTGGGGATTGCCCCAATTGTCGATTGGCGATGCCCACTCTACTTTCCGTGCATGCAAACAACTTTCTCCCAAATAACGGCCGGCTCTCTGAGCTTGGAAAACAAAC
>JAYUBJ010000417.1:0-15216 GCA_043740915.1 Verrucomicrobiota bacterium | reverse complement strand
TCCTCGATCTGCCCACGGGGAAAGACCAGCCGATGCGGGTGGGGGTGATTGATCTCCAATCGTTTTACGCTGACATGGATTCGCGCAACCGTAACCGGAAGAGCACGACCACCGACGTGGCCAAACTTTTGAAAAAAATGGTCAAGGAGAATGTGTCCGGGATCATCCTCGATCTGCGCCGCAACGGCGGCGGGTCGCTCGAGGAAGCCATCAATCTGACCGGCCTGTTCATCAAGGAAGGCCCGGTGGTGCAGGTCCGAGACCCCAACGGCAAAATTACCGTTGACAGCGACGAAGACCCGTCCATCGCCTACGACGGGCCGCTCATCGTGCTGACCAGTCGCTTCAGCGCGTCCGCGTCGGAGATCCTCGCCGGCGCGTTGCAGGATTACGGCCGCGCCTTGATTGTCGGTGACATTTCCACCTACGGCAAAGGCACGGTGCAGCAAATTTACGATTTGAATTCCCTCGTCCCCCCCCCCTCCAATCCCGCAGCGCAGGCCAATCTCGGCGCCGTGAAACTCACGCTGCGCAAATTCTATCGCGCCAGTGGCTCCTCGACCCAGAAGGATGGCGTCGTACCCGATATCATCCTGCCCTCGATCAATAATTACGCCGAGGTCGGCGAATCCAAGCAGGAGCATGCGCTGGATCATGATGTCATCGAAAAGGCCAATTACGAACCGGTCAACCGGGTGCAGCCTTTTCTCAACGAGTTGCGCCAGCGTTCCGAAAAGCGCCTCGCCACCGACCAGGATTTCGTCTATTTGCGCGAGGACATCGAGCTGTTCAGGAAGGCGCAGGCGGACAAGAGCGTGTCGCTTAACGAAGCCAAGCGCCTCCAGGAGAAAAAAGAATTCGAGGCCAAACGCGCTGCGCGCGACAAGGAACGCCGCGCCCGTCATGAACTGGAACCCAAAGCCTATGAGCTGACGCTCAAGCAAGTCGATTTGCCGGGATTGCAGGCGCCCAAGGCCAAGACGGATCCGGACGCCGACAAAGACGCGAAGGCCCCGTCGTCACCGCTGGATGACCCGGAGGAAATTGGCGCCGACGAGAAGGCCCCGGCCATTGATGTGCCGCTCAAGGAAGCCAAGCGGATCATGCTGGACTTGATTTCCCTCTCCGGCACCGGCAAGGCCGTCGCGGTGCGGAAATGAAAGCCACTAACGCGCCCCGTTTATTTCCTTGATGGCCTTCACTTCCGCCTGCCAATACGTCGGCAGACGGTCCCACGGGTTGGGCATCTTGGCGTCGGTGATGAAGATCATCCCGGCGTTGCGGCTCGTGGCGAGCTTCAAGTGTTCCTTCATCGCGGCCGCGCCGGGGTCGGTATGCACCAGGTGCGCCACCTGCCGGCGGTGCGCCGGATCGTTCCACGCCGCCGGTTTTTCGGCGGGATAAATCTTCCCGTAATTCTCAAACACAATCAGCACGTCCACGGTCTTCTGGGCAAGATAAGCCTCGGCCGCGGTCATGCCCGGATTGCCAATCACTCGCCAGGCGGGATGCCGACTTTTGATGTGCCGGTAAATTTCCTTATAGTACTGCAAATGGCCCGCATCGTTGTCGTTCGTCAATTCATCCACAAATATTCCATCGATGACATAGAAGCTGGCGTAGCGGTCGATGTCCGCCTTGACGTCTTTGAGCGGACGCTTGGTGTAGGAGGAATGCACGTAACCGATCACTGTGCCGCCGGCGGCGCGCAACCGGCTCACGACGTTGGTGTAATCACGGTTCTGCGCAGTGCCGGGGCCGTTATACACGTTCATGATGGCCGTGAGCGGAATCTGTTTGGCCGCTGCGTCCAACGCCTCCCAGTAACCACCGGGCTCGGGATAGAAATACGCCGGCACGAGAATTTCCATCGACTCGCCCGCCGCCGCGCCCAGCGGCAACAGTGCCATGAGCGCAATGATGGCGAGCTTTGGAGCCAAGTCGGGACGTAACAGCAGCCAGGTGGAAAATTGAATTTGAATAAAGTTCATAATTAATTCAGTCCCACCCATCTCGCGCCGCAGGCGGCCTGAAGGGCGCAACTAAATTTATAGCATGGTGGGGCGAGACTCGGTCGAGCCCTGACTGCCGACGCAGGAGGCGCGAGCGCAGCGGACCGCGAGTTGTCCCAACTCGCAGCGCGCGGAGGAACGGAGACGCTTGGGATAATTGCCACGCGGGATTGTGAGCGCCACGCGCTGCGGTTTGGGGACAAACCGCGGTCCACCGGTAAATGCTCGCCCGGCTCGCCTCGCTGCGCTCGAGTTAGGGTTCGACGGAGTCTCACCCCACCATGTCCAAAGTAGATGTCGACTCGCTTTTGCCACTCGGCAAGAAACTGAGCTGACCCGACCTGAACACAAGCGCAAATCAAGCTCGACATTCTTTGGTCGATGCCCGTAATTACGCCGCTAAATGAATCCGCACGACAGCCTGCGAGCCGGGCTGAAAACTCCATGGGTGAACGACGCGGAGGTAGCGGTGGGCGTCCTCGCCTGCCGTGGAGCCGAGGCGTCTCGCCCGGCGGATAAAGCGCACGCACGCAGAATCGCTCCAGGAATTTTCCTGAGTCTCGAATCATGCGGAGCTCGCTTCCTGAAAGAACTACTTTGAAAACCACCAAGGTCGAAGCCTTTCTGTTGTCCTTTCCCCTGCCCGAACCCCTGCGCCTGCCGTTCTGGGGCGGTGAGCGCACGATCCTGAAACGGGACGCGATGTTCATTCGCGTCACCACCGACACCGGTCTGCGTGGTTACGCGCCCGGCCCGGCGCACGAACGCGCGGCGGTGGAAATTCACGATGTCATCGGGCCGTTTCTTCGCGGGCACGATCCGCGCCGCTGGCGGGAATTGAATTTTCAATCCGACCGCGAAACGATGAAGATCTATCGCGCGGTGGAGATCGCGTTGATGGACGCCGCCGCGCGCTACGAAGGATGTCCGCTCTCCGAGTTGGTCGGCGGACGCAAACGCGACCGCATCAAACTTTATGGCAGCGCCGGCATGTACATGTCGCCCGCCGGCTACGCCGCCGAGGCCGCCGCCGTTGCTGCGCTGGGATTTCCGGCCTACAAAATGCGTCCGGCCCTGGGTCCGGAAAAAGATTTGGAAACCGTGGAACTCATGCGCCAGGCCGTGGGACCGGAGGTGGGTCTGATGATCGACGCCCATTCCTGGTGGCGCATGGGCGACCGCAATTATTCGTTTGAGACCGTCGCGAACCTGGCCCACGCGATGTCCGCATCGCATCCGACCTGGTTGGAGGAACCGCTGCCGCCCGAAGACCACGCCGCGTACCGGAAGCTTCGCGCGCGCGGACATCTGCCTATTGCTTCCGGCGAACACGAACCGGACGAAGCGGGCTTTAAGGATTTGATCTCCACGCGCGCCGCCGATTTCATCCAGATGGACGTCTGTTGCCAGGGCGGTTTTGAAATGGGCCGGCGCGTGATCGACGGCGCCGGCCGGCAGGGTTTGAAATTCGCGTTTCACAGTTGGGGGACCGCGCTCGAGGTTTTGGCGGCGGCGCATCTGGGGATTTGCTGGCCGGCAGAAGTGGTGGAATGGCTCGAATACCCGTGCTACTCCGGCGACGGGAAGGCGGGGATGTATCCGTTCCCGCTGGCTTCGGAAATTCTGGCGCAACCATTGGAAATTGACCGCGGCGAATTGGTGGTTCCCAAAACCCACGGCCTCGGCATCGAGGTGAATGAATCGGTCATCGAGCGCTATCCGTTCATCCCCGGTCCGTGGTCGTTCTTCCGGCTCGACTCGCCGGCGGAGACCATCGCCGTCACTGGTGATCACAGCGTGAAATGGGTCGCGGGCCAGCCGGCTGCGTAATGTTGCTTGCCGGTTGACGCGGCATGCCGCCGACGTATTCTCGCCAGACTTTTATGCGTATCGTTGACCTGCGGATCCACAAGATTGCCTTTGCCGACCCGCCCATTCGCAGCTCCTACGGTCTGCACCAGCCTTACGCGCTCCGCACCATCCTCGAACTCGAGAGTGACGACGGCATCATTGGCATTGCCGAAGCGCACGGCGGTGAGGGGCCCGCCGCCGCCATCGAATCCGTGCGCGGCCAAATCATCGGTGCGAATCCTGCCCAACTCACGGGACGGCTCATCTCGCTCATCGAGGGTGAAGTGAAGGGCAACAACGCCGATCGTTCGCAGACATTTCTTGTGCCCGGCGAAAATCCGCACGATGCCAAGGCCCGCATTTATGCCGCCATCGAGACGGCTTGTCTCGACCTCATCGGCAGGAGCACCGGCCAGGCCGTGTGCGATCTCCTCGGCGGTCGCGTGCGCGACGAGGTGCCGTTTTCCGCGTATCCGTTTTGCAAACACGCGGGCGGGGGCGGCGAAGGCGACGATCAACGCGACGACGAATACGGCGAATGTCTCACGCCTGAAACGCTCGTGCGCCAGGTTGTCCAAATGCGCCGGCAATACGGCTTCGGCTCGATCAAGTTTAAAGGCGGTGTGTTCCCGCCCGACGTGGAAATCGAGACCATCCAGCAACTCTACCGCGAACTCGGTCCGGACGTGCCGTTGCGCATCGATCCGAACAGCGCGTGGACGGTCGAGACCTCCATCCGCGTCGGCATTGCGCTGAAGGAGGAATTAGGCCGGGGCGGTTATCTTGAAGACCCGACCGCGGATATCGTGGGCATGGCGGCGGTGCGCCGCGGTTTGCTCGCCGCGGGTGTGGCTACCCCGCTCGCGAGCAATGTCGCCGTAACTTCGTTCGCCGATCTGCCGGAGAGCATCAAGCAGGACGCCGTGCAGATTGTGCTCTGCGACCACCATTACTGGGGCGGTATGCGGCAGGTGCAGCACCTCGCGAAGCTGTGCAAAACTTTCGGCCTTGGTCTTTCGATGCACTCGAACTCGCATCTCGGCGTGTCGTTGATGGCGATGGCGCACGTGGCCGCCGCGACGCCACATCTGACGTACGCGTGCGATACACATTACCCGTGGTCGCAGGCGAAAGACGAGGTGGTGCTCGGCGGGCGCGTGCCGATCATAAATGGTTGCGTGAAGATTCCGGACAAGCCCGGCCTCGGTGTGGAACTGGATTACGACCAACTCGCGCGCGGCGAGGAACGCTACCGCAAATGCCCATATCGCAAACGTGACGACGAAGCCGAAATGCGCAAGCACGTTGACCCGAACTGGAAACGCGTCTTACCGAGATGGTGAGAACCACGAATGGACACGAATGAACACGAATCATGAAACTCAAGATTACCGGCCTTCGTGTTGGCCTGATCTTGAACTTTTCCAAACCAACCCTCGAATGGGAGCGCATCGTCCGATGAAGTCAACCCAACTGCACCCTTTCAATTCGTGTTCATTCGTGTCCATTCGTGGTTAAAAATGAATTCATGAAACCAAACGAACTCCGCTCCAAACTCGCCTCCGGCGTCATCTCCTTCCCGGTCACGCCGTTCAAAAAGGATTTGTCCCTCGACCTCGAAGGCCACCGGCGCAATCTGCGCTACATCCTGAAGTATCCGCTTACCGCGATGGTCTGCCCCGCTGGCACGGGCGAACTGTACTCGCTCTCCCCGGAGGAACATCTCGCTGTGGTGAAGGCCACGGTCGAGGAAGTGGACGGCCAGATGCCCGTGCTCACGGGGGTCGGCTTCAATTATCCCCTCGCCATCCAGCTTGCAAAAAATGCCGCGCAGGCGGGTGTGGACGGCATCCTCGCCTTGCCGCCGTATTTTCCAAATGCGGATGAGGAAGGTTTGTTCGATTACTACCAGGCCATCGGCGACGCGACGAAACTCGGGCTGCTCATCTACAGCCGCGACTGGGTGAATCCCGGCGCCGGGTTTGTGCAGAAGCTCGCCGACAAAATCCCCACACTGATCGCCTGGAAGGATGGCCAGGCGGACACGCGACGTTATCAAATCATCATGGACAAAGTTGGCGACCGGTTACATTGGATCGGTGGGGCAGGGGATGATGCCGTGCCGGCATATTACTCCATCGGCATCCGCACTTTTACTTCGAGTATTGCGACCATCGCGCCCGGCCTCTCGCTCGAACTGCACCATGCTGCGGCGGCCGGCGACTCGATCACGCTCGCGAGGCTGATGCACGATTACGTCACGCCGCTTTACGTGATGCGCACGCGCCGCAAAGGTTATGAGGTTTCCGTAATGAAATCCTGCATGGACATTCTTGGCCTCGCTGGCGGTCCGTGCCGACCGCCGCTCCCGAACGTCCGACCGGAAGAGGTGAAGGAACTCCGCGCGATGCTGGCGAAATGGAAGTCCGTGAGGTAAATTCGCAGGGGTAGCACCCGCGTGTCGCGGGTTGGATGCGGCGTCCCGCCACATCCTCCCCGAGGCTGTGCAAAGTTATCGATTGATCCAATCCTTTCGTCGTTCGCACACGTCAGCCGGAGGTTTCCGGCGGGACGCCGGAAACGACCCGCGAGACGCGGGTGCTACCCGGGAAATCGCAGCCGTGGACGCTGACTCCAAAGTCAGGCTTGTGCGAGGCGTCACTGGCGAACTATTCTGACCGCACATTCCAAATGAGATTTATGAATCGTCTTGTCTTGCCTTTTTATTCCACCGTCGCCGTCGCGCTGGTGGCCGGTTGTTTCACGCTCACCGCCGCGGAACCGGTGGCGCGCGGTTTCCAGAATCGCATCTTCACCGATGCCGCCGGCAAACAGCACCAGTACGTTATTTTCGTTCCCATGAAATCGGAGCCGGGTTCCAAGCCGCCCGTGATGTTGTTCCTGCACGGTTCCGGCGAGCGCGGCGACAACGGCCTGGACCAAATCATGGTCGGCCTTGGGCCTGCCATCTGGAAGCGAAAAGGGAACTTTCCCTTTGTCGTGGTCATCCCGCAGTGCCAGTCCGGCTCGAACTGGCAGGTGGATGGCCCGGATGCGCAGCGCGCCCTCGCCATGTTGAAAAAGACGCAGAAAGAATTTGGCACCGATCCCGATCGCGTCTATCTCACCGGTCTTTCCATGGGCGGCAGTGGCACGTGGAGCATCGCGATGAAAGATCCGGCGGCCTGGGCGGCGATTGTGCCGATGTGTTCCCGCGGCGATCTCGCACAGGCACCGAAGCTCGCGGAGGCGCGGTTGCCGGTCTGGAATTTTTGCGGCGACAAAGACCAGGCCGTGACCGTGGCCAACAGCCGGGACATGCAGGCGGCGCTCACCAAGGCCGGCGCCGGTGCCCTGGTAAAATACACCGAGTATCCCGGCATCGGCCACAATTGTTGGGACAACGCCTACGGCACGGACGAGCTCTACACCTGGCTGCTGGAGCAATCGCGGAGCCAGAACCAGAAGAAGTAGGTTTGCCAACGGATACTTTTCATGGCGCGAGGCTTGGCAACTCGCAATCGGTGGCGTAGCAGCCGACGTGAGGAGGCTCTAACTATCCGGTGTTTCCGAAACAATTGAGCCTCGTTACCTCGGCTGCTACGGAGAACTGGGCGCCTTGATCTGGCGGACGCACTGCTATTCCAGCCGGCGATGGCGCTCCGCCTTCGGTAACTTCGCCAGCGCTTTTATTTCGCGGAAAAAATCTTCCAAGTCACCGCCGTTCGCCGCCAGCTGTCGTTGAAACGCGGGCACCAAATCGTAATACGTCGCCACCGTGTTCAACCGCGCGTTGTTGAGCGGTTGTGCAAACCACCCGTCATAGCCCGGCAATTCGTTCCGTTCGCCTTTGTGTTGCGGGAGGCGGGCGCGAAGCGCTTCAAAAATGTCGGCCTTGCGCTGCCTGAGTTCAACGACGGATTTCCCGGCACCGTAGAGCGACTCCAACTCGCGGCGGGTTTCCGCGATGAGTTTTAGGAATTGTCGGTGGCGGCGCAGGCTGGCTTCATAACGCTCCACTGCCGCCCCACCGCCTCGCGAGCGCAGCCAGCGACGGACGCCTTCTTCCGCGACCGCCGTGGCAAAGGCTTCGTTGAAATCCGTGTCGCCGCTGAGGAACAGCCGTTGGTGCGCGAGTTCGTGAAAGATGATTTCCGCCAGTTCCGTTTCGTCATGGTCGATGAAACTGCTGAGCACGGGATCCTTGAACCAGCCCAGCGTGGAGTAAGCCTCGATACCCTCAACCGAGACATCCAAATCCTGGCGCGCGAGTGACGCGGCGTAGCGTTGCGCCGCGGCTTCCGAAAAATATCCGCGGTAGGTCTGCCGCCCGACGATCGGATACCACCAGGACTTTGATTTCAGCGAAAACTCGGGCGCGGCCTCGACGTTCCAGACCACGTACCGGCGGTGCAGTTCTACGTAACGCAGATAGTGGCCATTGGCGGGGAGCTTCAGGTCGTGCGCGGCGAACTCCCGCAGCTTCAGGACGAGCCGGAGTTTTTCCTGGAGGGATGGCGGCGTGTGCGGATCGGCCAGCACTTTGTCAATGGCCCGGCGGTGGGCCAGAATCTTGGCCTCTCCACGAATGGCTTGACCATAATAGCCGGCGGTCTCGCAGCCGGGCAACAGCAGCAGCAGCACCGCCAGCAGGGTGAGCAGCCGAAACCGGTTCAAACGCGCGTGTATGACAAACAAGTCCGTGATCAACGCGAGAGGGATTAGTCGGCGCAACCACTTTTGGCAAACCCGGAATGGAAATGATTCGGAACGACGCAGCCGGACAACCACGGATGGCCACGAATAAACCCGGATTCTTGCACCTCCGTCCGACAATGGAAAAGAATCCTGCATTCCCGACAGGATTTCTTAACCGCAAAGAACACAGAGAACGCAAAAGGAAAAGTTTTCTCTGTGCTCTTTGTGTTCTCTGCGGTTGTTCATTCGGTAGTGGTGTCAGCCGCGCTGGGTTCTCTGCGTTCGTTGCGGCTGGCATCTTCAGTTGCGGGCTGAGCCCTGCCAAGTTGGCTCGTGGTTCACCTGGGTGGCTCTGCTTCAGCCCGGCTTTATCTGCGTGCCGCCAGGAACATTCGAGAACATTCGGATTTGCCAGTTCATCCCCGTTCGGCCACAATCGCCCAACCACATCCCCTATTTATGAAGCCATTGAATCCGCCTTTGCTCAAGAAAACCTTGCTCCTGGTTTTCGCCGCCGGCTTGCTGGTCGGCAATCCGCGCGTCTCCGCGGAGACGCTCTTTGTCGCCACGCCGTTGACACCGACCAATTCTTTCACCGAAGGCATCGAGGGACCGAACTGCGACCAGGCGGGCAATATCTTTGCCGTCAACTTCGGCCGCCAACAGACCATCGGCAAGACCACACCCGATGGCAAAACCGAAATCTTCGTCACGCTGCCCGATAAAAGCACGGGCAACGCCATTGTCTTTGATCGCCAAGGCACGATGTTCGTCGCCGATTATGTCGGGCACAATGTGCTGCGCATTAATCCGAAAACGCGCGCCATCACGGTCTTTGCCCACCACGACCAGATGAACCAGCCGAACGATCTGACCATCTGCGCCGATGGCACAATGTTCGCCAGCGATCCAAACTGGAAGGCAGGCACCGGCCAGATCTGGCGCATCGACACCAATGGCAAGATCACCCTCGTCGCACCTGATATGGGCACGAGCAACGGCATCGAGGTCAGTCCTGATGAGAAAACGCTCTACGTCAACGAAAGTGTCCAGCGCAACGTCTGGGCTTTCACCATCGCGCCCGATCGCAGTCTGACGAACAAGCGGCTCCTGAAAAAATTCGACGACTTCGGCTTCGATGGCATGCGCTGCGACGTGGACGGCAATCTTTATATCACGCGCCACTCCAAAGGCACGGTGGTGAAACTCTCGCCCGCCGGTGAAGTGATGCAGGAGATCGATGTGCTCGGCGCCAGACCCAGCAACCTTTGTTTCGGCGGGCCGGACGGCCGAACCATTTACGTCACCGAAGTCGAACACGCGCGTCTCGTGCAATTCCGCGTGGACCGTCCCGGCCTGGCCTGGCAACGCTGGCGGCAGAAGTGAGGGGAGGCGTCGGTGGTTCGATTACGTTGCAGTCGCCAAAGTGTTGATCACACCGATCGTCGATTTAGTCTGAACTTCGGGTTGGAATGGGTAGCACCGGCAACCTGCCGCTCGGAACGGAGGAAAGCACACAAAGCTTTCCGTGCGTCCGTTTCCAATGTTGACGCCCTGTCCCATTCCGCCGGGCCGGTGGCCCGGCGGGACGGGCAAGTTGCCCGCGCTACCCCATTCGATTTCGGAATCCGAGCTGAACGCGGCTCGGAAAATTCGCGATCAGCGCTGCACGCACACTCACTTGGCCTGGCCGACGCTTAGTTCGCCCGCATCCTTCACCGTCAAACGCCAGCGCTTGCCATTCGGCGAGCGTAAGATGACGCCGGCGCCCAGTGTCGGCAGCGCAATATCGCCGTTGCCGCGGAGTTCCAACCGGCTTGCTCGCGGTTGTTCATCCACGCTGCTTGTCAGCGTAAAGGTCGAGTTGCCCGCCTGGTTTTCGACGCGCACATTGGCCCGCCAATCCGCGTGATGAACCTGTTGGCCGTCGTGACTTTTGCCGACCCATTTCGCATGATCCGAATCGTAATGTCCGGCTTGCGTGGGCAGCGGTTGTTCGATCGCGCCACTGGGCCACCCTGGCGCTGCAAACCAACGGCCGTGGTGCCCTCTTCGGAATTGCGCATTGCTTCGGCGGAGAATCCTTCATCGGGATTTCGCAACCCGCCTTGCACCACCATGAAGACGAGCGGGCGCAACTTGCCCTCGACCAAGGGACAGCGGGTGGATTGACTTGGGGCTATTAAAAAAAGCAACTCGCCAAACGCCTCACCAACCTCTTTCTTCAGCAAATCCTCCAGCAGTTTAATGACGGGCTTATTGATGCCGCTGATGCCACCCAGCACCTCCAGATCAGCCACGCCCACCTTTACAGGTTCCGCACCCGCTTCCTCGGGGAACGCTCCCTCTTTACCGCCAAGCTCTCGGGCGGCGACCATTGGCCGGACTGGCCTCCGGAAGCGATCGCCTTCTACCGCACGAGGTACAGCGTGGGTGGACCAAGGCCCGCGATCGCAGGGCGCTAAAGCGGAGCAGGCGTTGCCGCCGTAACGACAAATCGCCCAGTCCCGGACGAGCGGCGTGAACGGTTCCCAGTGGGGCCGCTTCGTTGCGGCACCGCGGGGCGGTCGAATCGTTCAAAAAAACATCCAACCGTGCGCCGGCCGCGGCCCGGGTGGCAGCTTGGATTCATCGCCGGACGTTGCCGTCCGGCACTCAACCTGGAAATGCCCGGCAGCGACGCTGGGTCTCCCCGTGATCCTTCCCAAGCATGGAAGGCAGTTTAACGGGGCATTTGCCTCGCGGAAATAGTTGCGCCCGAGCCCCGCCCCGCAGGCATCATAACTCAGGCCTCATAACTCTTGGCTATGAATTGACCTTGAACTATTCTACGTTCCTGAACGCATGACCCCGGATTTTTCCAGCTTGCGCCACGACCTGCGCACGCCGCTGAACCACATGATCGGATACAGCGAGATGCTGCTGGAAGAAACGCACGGACAGCCCGCCATCACGCAGGCGTTGCAGGAAATCTTCAATGGAAGCCAAAGGCTGCTGGCCCTGGTCTCGCAGGTGCTCGCCGTCGAAGGAGCGAGTCCGCCGTTCATTCGCGGCCAATTGCAGGGGCCATTGAACGAGGTCAAGGCGCGGACGAACCGGTTGATGGCCGAAGCGAAAAAAGCCGGGTTGGACACGCTCCTGGGCGACTTGCGAAAGATCGCCACGGCCGCAGGCAATCTGGACGCCTTGCTCAAGCGGCTCAAAACCGGGTCCGCGAAAAAATCATCGTCCGACTCCGCTTTTTCATTTTTGTCGACCACAAATCCCCCGGCCAAAACGGCCGCCATCGCGCCAGGAAACATCCTGGTCGTGGACGACGCCGAAATGAACCGTGAAATTCTTTGCCGCCGGTTGGAGCGCGAGGGGCACAAAGTCACCGCCGCGGAGAGCGGCCAGGAGGCCCTGGCATTGCTGGCTAAATCTGATTTCGACCTTGTCTTGCTGGACATCATGATGCCGGGAACCGACGGTTATCAGGTGCTCAACACCTTGAAGAATGACCCGAAGCTACGCCATCTGCCCGTCATCATGCTCTCCGCGCTGGACGAAATTGAAAGCGTGGTACGCTGCATCGAAATGGGCGCCGAAGACTATTTGCCCAAGCCGTTCAATCCCGTTTTGCTCAAGGCGCGCATTGGTGCCTGCCTGGAAAAGAAACATTTGCGCGATCAGGAGCAGATTTACCTCCAGCAACTGCGCGTCGGACAGGAAACCTCGGATCGGTTGCTCTTGAATGTGCTGCCCAAGGAAATAGCCGGCCGGCTGAAGCTGGGTGAGGCGACCATCGCCGATCATTTTCCCGAAGTCACAATTTTATTTGCCGATTTGGTTGGATTCACGAGCCTCTCGCGCTCCATTTCTCCCGTGGAAGTCGTGAAGTTGTTGAATGACATTTTCAGCGCCTTTGATGGACTCGCCGCACGGCACGGCCTGGAAAAAATCAAGACGATTGGCGATGCTTACATGGTTGCCGGCGGATTGCCGGTCTTCCGGCCCGATCACGCTGAATCCATTGCCCAGATGGCCCTGGACATCCTGAAGGAAGTCGACCACTTCAACGCCGAAAATAAAACGAACGTTCAAATTCGGATCGGCATCAACACCGGACCAGTGATCGCGGGAATTATTGGCCGGAGCAAATGGATTTACGATCTATGGGGCGACACGGTCAATACCGCCAGTCGCATGGAATCTCATTCCATCGCGGGCGAAATCCAGGTCACCGAAGAAACCCGTTCGCGTCTGGCATCGAAATACCGTTTTCAAAAGCGTGGGAAGATCAAAGTGAAAGGCAAAGGCGAGATGCAAACTTACTTCTTGATGGGCCTGAAATCAGCGCCCATTGACGGCCGCCCAGCAAATCCATAGGCTGTTTCACCGACAGCCCTGCAGCGTTCCCTTGGAACATTTGAAAAACCGGGCAACTTTTGCCGAATCCCTTTGTTTCACCATGGAACCTGTAGCGCGGAATTTGTCCGGAAACATCTCTAACTTATGAAAAGTCCAACCGTCCCAACCATTGTCGTGGCGAGCGTCATTTGCCTGACCCTCGGTGCCGTCGGCGGCTATTACGCCGGCCATTTCGGAGCCCCGAAAGAGAATACCATGTCCGGCCCTCCCGATGGATTCATGGGCGGAACGGGTGGCCCCAAAGCCGGTCCCCCTGGCGGCGCCAAGAGCGCACCTCAAGGCGGTGGCGTTCCGCCGGGCGGCATGAGCGGGGGCGGCATGGGCGGCATGGGCGGCATGGGCGGCATGGGCGGCATGGGCGGCATGGGCGGCATGGGCGGCATGGGCGGACCGCCGCCGGCATCGGCTGAATTGAAGCGGATCATCCGCTCGCTGAACACCGTTCAACGGGTGCAGGACAAAGGTTTGAGCGCGGCGCAGATTCAGGAATTGCTGCCTTTGTTAAAAGCAATCCAGTCCGCCGAGAAATTGCCGGACGAAGAATGCAAGACCAAGACCGCGGAAATTTTCAAAGTTCTCGCCGACGTGCAAAAGACGACTCTGCAGGAGGTATTCCCGCAAGGTGGCGGCTTTGGTGGTGGGGGTGGCGGCATGGGGGGCGGGAAAGGCGGAGCGCCGGGCGGTGGAGGCATGGGCGGCGGCATGGGAGGACAGAAGGGGGATCCAGACAAACCATTCGCGTCGGAGCGGGATAAGAAATCCCTGGAGGATTTGATTTCGGCGCTCCAAGGCCAAAAGTAGGTTCGGACCTGGCTGACTGGGATCGCCCGGGTCAATGAGATCCGTTTGACATTCGGCGGCTGGCTTTGCGGAACGGGCCGGTTTAATTCACCGGCGGCAAACGCAGCGTCGCATCTAACAGCGGCACGTCGGTCAGTTCCTTGCCGGGCACACCGCCGCCGAGCTTTTGCAGTTTTTCGCCCGAGGGTTTGATGCGCGATTCGTAGCTACCGACAGCCTGGTTGAACGCCCGATTCGCCGTGTCCAGCCCGCCCCGGATTTTTTCCAGGTGCTCCGTGAAGGTGACCACGCGCACAAATAATTCCTGCGCCGCCTCGGCAATTTTCTGCGCGTTCTCGGTTTGCGCGTGTTGCTGCCAGCTCACGCTGACGGAACGCAGCAACGCGATGAGCGACGCGGGGGTAGCGAGTAATATTCTTTTCTCCGCCGCCCACACGATCAAATCGTGGTCGCCTTCCAGGGCGGCACTGAACAGCGATTCCGCCGGCACGAACAGCACAACGTAATCCAGCGCGTTCGGAAACTGGCGCGGATAGTCCCGGTCGGCCAGCGCCTTGATCGTGCCCTTCAATTTTGCCGCGTGCGCCGCCAGCGCCTCCGCGCGCTTCACCGGCTCGGCGGATTCCAGCGCGTTGAGGAAATCGAAGTCGGGAACTTTCGCGTCCACGATGATGAAGCGATCCCCGGGCAGTTTCACGACGAGATCCGGCCGGTTTTCGCCCGAGGACGACTGTTCCGTGAAATCGCAATGCGCGCTCATGCCCGCCGCCTCGACGACGCGCCGCAGCGTTTCTTCGCCCCACCGGCCGCGCGCCTGGTTCGAGTGCAGCACCAACCGGAACTGCTGCGTCTCCTGCGCGAGCGTGGTGCTTTGCTGCGAGAGCAACTCCAACTGTTTCTTCACCTCGCCCAGCGTGGACGACTGCGCAGCGCTGTTCGACTGCAAATTCTTTTGATACGTTTCCAACTGCTGCTTGAGCGGTTCGACCAATCCCTTGATGGCCTCCTGCCGCTGCGTTAAATCGCCCTTGGCCGTTTCCTGAAATTTTCCGAATGATTGTTCCGCCAAACGCAGAAACTCTGGCGCCGATTGATTCAGCGCGTCGGCACTCAAGGCCTTGAAGGCTTCGCGCAAATCGGCAAGCGCTTTTTCCTGGGTCTGTTTGGCGGAGGCCAGACTCTGTTCATGAATGGATTTTTGTTCCGCAAGCAGTTGTTGCGCTGCGGCCAGCCGGGCCTCGGCGGTTGCAAGCTGGGTGCTGGTTTGGCCCTGCTGGCCGCGCAAGCTGGTGAGCGCCGCTTCGCTTTGGGCGGCGAGTTGCCGCTGTTCGGCGAGTTGTTGCTCGGCGGCGGATTGATGGACTTGCGCGGAAGTGCGTTCCTCGCTGGTGCGCTCGAGCTGCGAACGGTTCTCCGCGAGCAGGGTCTCGCGTTGCGTGAGTTG
>JAYUBJ010000416.1:0-4945 GCA_043740915.1 Verrucomicrobiota bacterium | reverse complement strand
GGGAATGGCGCTTACATAAGGCCAAGCCTGCGCAGGCGGGCGTTTTTGCGGCGTTCATTGCGCTTGGGGCGGTCGCGGAATTTGTGGCGCGGCACGTTGAGGCGGGGGTATTTGTTTTTCTTGCGTTTGACGGCGCGGGGCTCGCGTCGGCCCGGCCGGGCGGGAACCCGGTCGGCGGCCAGCGTCGCGAGCAGTTCCGCCCAGAGTTGCCGGTATTTTTTCTTGGAGCGGGCGCGCGCCCGGGCGTGGGAGAACTGCCGGAGCGCGTCGAGACTGCCCTTGAAGCTGATGCGTTCCAGCACCACGTCATGGGTGGTGGCCGCCTGCGCCGCCAGGCAGCGGATTAGATTGTGGGCGATGAGGCGCGGGTAGAGTTCCCTTTGGGCCATCGCCGGGGAGCGACCACGCAGCGTGTCCAACTTGAGCGTGGTTTTGAGGTCATCCAGACACATTTCCAACCGCCAGCGCCGCAAGTAGGCCTGGAGAATCTCATGGGCGGGATAGAGTTTAGGATCCAGCAGCGTGGTCACCAACGTGACTTGGCGCACCCGGAAACCCATTTGCCACTGGATCAACCAATCGTTTTTGGCCAGCCGCTGGTGCCGCCGTCGGCCATCCACACGGCGGGTGATCCGGCCGATGAAATCCACTTCCCAGCCCTGGAGCAGGGCCACGACCGGGTAACAGCCAAAGCCGCGATCACCCAACAGGATGTCTCCGGCCACCAACTGGCGCATCAGCGAGCCAAACAGAGCGAGTTCCGAAACGCCCGGGCGGCCGTAAGCGAGGGGGGAAATGGCCCCGCTGAGCAGGGAAAAGAGCACCCCCAGGCGGAGCAGCGGAAAGCTGGGTGAGTCGGCACACTGGAGGGGGGGGATAGGCTTTCCGGTTTTTGGGCGTGTCGGACAACGTGAGGGCAGAGCCATCGCTGGCTTTGCGGGGCCGGCCCTGGAGTTGGGTGCGGCGGTCCGGAGCCTGCCGGTCTGCGGCTTGGGCCGGGGCGACCAAGCCGGTGGCGAATTGGCCCACGGGCAGGCGCGCCTTGGCCCGGCAGTAGGCGCCATCGTCCGCCGAGATCCGGGGACCGTCCTCCAGCCGAAAGAGCGCCTGGAGTTGCCGCACGACCTCGCGACCGGCGGCTTCGGGGTTGAGGCCCTGCCAGAGCAGGCCCCAGAAGGTGCGGTGGCGGGTGTAGTCCCGGTCGCGGCTGTTTTGTTTTTCCGAAGCCTTGGGGAAGAGCGCGGCGGGAACCCCGGCGGCCAGGCAGGTTTCCAGTTGGCAGATGCCAAGGCGGGCACTTGGCGCAGGGTCTGGGCGGTGCGGGAACCCAACGGGGCCAGGCGGGGACGCCAGGCGGGAAAGAACGGGGTGTGCGGCACTGTCGAAGGAACAGTTTGAATGGCTGCGCACAGCGATCGGGCAGTGGCGCCAACTCCAGGCGACGCTGAAGGAAATGCAGCGTCTGAGCCGCCAAGTCTTGTTTGAAACTATACCCCACCCGCCACGTCGCAAAAAGCTGGGCAAGAAAGTTTTAGGCCTTATGTAAGCGCCATTCCCCTGCAAGGGCCGCACGGTTTTTGGGGTTACCTTTCGTGAGTTGCCACCCACGGCTGTTCAAATAGAGTCCCTTCAGGACTCCATTGGCTGTATCGAAACCGCACCCTTCGGCAAAATCGGCAAATCAAATCTCCGCGGTGCCGCCAGCTAACAGGCGGTGGCCAGCTCTTGCGAATTTGCATTCGCCAGCTTGTCGTTGATCTGCCGGATCAACGTCTCCGAGAGTTCCACCTGGCTCCATTTGCTCTGCCGATGCGGCGCGCGCGTGATCCAGCGGCGCGGCGGTGACTCGTGTAATTCCTCGCCCGGCGCTTCACCCAGCACCACCAACTCCGGAATCTGGTCGTCCGTCGAGTTCAGATTCACCAGCGGAAACACTTCAAGGCGCGCGCGCTGCCCGTTGGTCAAATACAATTCCACCGCCACCGCGCAACCGTGGTCGGCTTCGGATTTGAAACGCCAATCGTCAACATTGATAATCATAACAAATAAAAGTGGTTGGGAGGGTATCAGCGCCGAACCTCGGTCGAGGGCGCCCACCCAGAGGGATTTTCCGGAACCGGGCCAGCCCAACTCACGCGGCTATCGACGGAGGCGGCGGTAAATTATTCAAGCCGAAGGGATTTTTTATTTCGGCGACGGCTATATATCTAGTGAAGAATTGAAGTTGCTCGATGATTGAAGTGGGTAATTCTCCCTCGCCCCCGCGGCGGGGAAGCAGGCCAGGGTGAGGGGGTGAGCAGAGCTCCGGCTTCAGTCATGAACGGGTAATTTATTTAGCCCGGGAACTGTCGTTTGCGGATGCGGGCTGCTCGCCGGTGGCTTTTAACACCCGCTGGACTTCCGCCAAGAGTTGGTCGAGGGGCAGCCCCTTCCCCATGTAGCCATTGGCACCCATTTTCAGCGCTTTGTTGAGCAACTCGATATCAAAACCCATTCCCGTCAACATCATGATCGGCAGGTTCGGGTGGTTGGCCCGAATGCTTTGCAGCAAGGCGAGGCCGTCGGATTCCCGGAGTGACACGTCGAGCACTACCAGCGAAGGCTTCTGTTGAGTCAGCGCCTTCTGGGCTTCATCCGCCGTTGCCGCCGTGCGCGTCACATACCCTTTGCGGCTGAAATACTCGGCCAGCAACGTCCGAATCGCGGCTTCGTCATCCACGAAAAGAATCTCTTGTTTCATAACCAGTTGGCCGACATCGCGCGAATCGTTGCTGACCGGAACTTGTTTTTTCTGTTCAATCGGTCGGCAAAGGAGGATTGGTTTCCCCTCGAATTCATGAACTTCATTCTAAGCCTGACCCAACGACCGTCAAGCTCGGTTGTTGCCAGTGGTTAAGTCCGGTTGACGGAGCATCAATTTCCCAAGCGGAACCAGCCAGCCGTTTGGGTGCGAACGAAGACAGCGGAAGGATTAAGGTGAACTCAACGCACTCACAATTTCCGCTGAACCGGTGGAATCCAGGATCGTGAGCGCCGCGTCGGACCGGGAGATCGAATAAATGTGGCGGGTGAAACTGAACTGATCCTTGAGTGCCGGCGCGTCCAACGCCTTGCCCCCGCCAGTGACCCCGCCGGCGATGACCAGTCGTCGCGGGGCGATGAGCGCGGCGAGGTGCTGAAGGTCGCCCACGTCGCGCACCAGGCCCGGTGCCAGGATGCCCAACCGCTGCCCCACATATGGCTCGTCGCTGAGGTAGCTGGCCAGTGTGCCGACGGTGACCACGCGCGTAATGCGCGGCTCGAGTGCCGCGGCGCAGAGCGCCACGACCCCCGCGGGGCCGATGCCGACCAGGGTTACGTCTTTCGGCCCGTGTTGTCCCCCCGCCATCACCGTGAGGGCGGCCCGCACATCCTGCACCCATTGCCCGAGCAACGGGCGGCCCAACCACAAGGACCATTCCGCGGTGTTGTGATCCGGTGCGCGTCCGACCTGGTCACCGGCCTGAGCGCGGCTTCCCGTTGCGCGCAAATCCAGATGCACCACACTCCAGCCCGCCGCACTGAATTTGCCGGCCAGGCCGTTCTCCGACGCTTTCGGGGCGCCCTCGAAATCAATGAACACAACGACGCGCGCCGATTTCGCTGACGCTTGGTCGTCCCGACTGAGATCCAGTTCAATGCCCGGTTCCGGCGCAAATGTCACGGTGCGTACACCGCTCGAGAAATGGATTCTCGTGGATGGCTTTGGTTTCGGCAGCCCGCCCAATACGTCGCCCTCCAGTTTTTTCCGCATCACGCCGGCTTGTTGTTTCCAGATCGAGAAACTGATTGGCTCAATGATTTTCGCCACCAACTGCCGGCCCTCCGCGGCCGCGAATTTAGGGATCGTTGTCCAATCCTCCGGCCGGGTCTGGCCGGGGAAGCAGCGAAGAATTTCCGGATCCTCGGTTTTGATTTCCATTTCGGGAATCGGTGCGCCGTCACCCTCACCCTTGAGCTGCAGGGTCAGCCAGCCATACATCGCTTCGCGCATGGCGCGGTTGTAGTCGTGCGGCGACTCGAAGATGGCGTGCCGGAGATTTTGCGGTTGGTGGTACAATTCGAAGACCGGGGCCGCAAACCCAAGCGATTTCTGCGCTTCGGCGACGGAGAATTGAAAGGCGTCCCTGGTCGCGCTCACGACCATGAGCGCGCGTGGGGCGGTCAGACTGAGTACGCCCCATTCTTCGGTGAAGCGCAACGCGCCGGGCACGACTTCACACAGGCAGCAGGCCGCGCCGAGGTAGGCCTGGTAATTGCCCACGGAACAAACGGGCACCACGGCTTTGAAGCGCTCATCCCACGCGCCGGCATACATGGTTTGATTTCCGCCGCCGCTCGCGCCGGTAATGCCCAGGCGCGCCGGATCCACCTCCGGACGCGTGAGCAGGTAATCCACCGCGCGCCTGTTCTCATAAACCTGGAGTCCTGAAAGCGGCCGGCCAACCGGGAAAAGCGTGGCGGCAACCATCTCGCCGTGGTACTCGCCCAACTCCCGGCCGAGACCGCGCTCGCCGGCGCCAAACGCATCCACGGCGAGCACGAAAAATCCGAGCTTGGCCGGGCCGATGCAGCGCGCCTGCACCACGGGATCCTGCTTCGCACCCCGCCAGTGGCCGTGGACGGCGAGGAGCGCGGGGAGCTTGCCCGGCCGGTCCGGCACGTAGGCGTTGGCGGTCATCCAGACGCCGGGAAAGGTTTGAAAGATGAGCTTCTCGATCCGATATCCATCGCGCTGAATCTCCCCAAGCTTTTTTGGTTCGAGGGCGCAGGGCGTTGGCGGAAATCCTCCCCACGCCTTCAACAAATCCTGCCGCAACCGGGTGCGCTTTTGCTCCCACATTGCGAGGGTGGCGGGCGACTGGTCGTGAACATGTAACTCGGCCGCGCGGGCTTTGATGAAGGT
>JAYUBJ010000415.1:0-4946 GCA_043740915.1 Verrucomicrobiota bacterium | reverse complement strand
TCGAGGCGAAGCAGCAGGCCATTGAAGAGTTCGACGCCGCGCTGCCTATCCTGCTTAAGAAGAAGCCAGACGTGCTGGCCATCACGGGAGATCACTCGACGCCCTGCGCGATGCGCGGGCATTCCTGGCATCCGCAACCGGTGCTGTTGCATTCGGCGTGCAGCGGCTCGGACAAACTCGAGCGCTTCTCCGAGACTGGCGCAAATCTCGGCTCGCTCGGCGTGTTCGAGGCCAAGTACCTGCTGCGCCTGATGCAGGCGAATGCCCGGATGTTCGACAAGTTCGGGGCGTAAAAATCATCGCGGAGGCGCGGAGCAGTCGTTCTCGATCTCCGCGCCTCAGCGTCTCAGCGATTCAACCAAATGAAAGCCGTCATCCTCGCCGCCGGCAAAGGCACGCGCATGAGGGAACTCACCAACGAGCTTCCCAAGCCGATGCTGCGCGTCCACGGCCAGCCCATTCTGGAGCACATCCTGGGCGGCTTGCTCGGCGCGGGCATTCACGAGGTCTGCATCATCACCGGGTGGCGCGCGGAAGTGGTCGAGGACTATTTTGGCGATGGCGCGAAATGGGGTGCGCAAATTTCCTACGCGCGACAGCTCGTGCAGGACGGCACCGGCAAGGCGCCGGAACTGGCCCGGGCGTTCGTCGGCACGGATGATTTTCTGCTCACCTACGGCGACATCCTCGTGAAACCGGAGACCTATCCGCAGATGGTGAAGCGCTTTGGGGACGGCAATTTCTCCGGTCTGGTCACCGTGACGCAAGGGCAGGACGTGACCCAGGGCGGGCTGAATTTTTTCGACGAACACTTCTGCCTGACCCGCCTCATCGAGAAGCCGGGCGCGGCGCAAATCGAACAACTCCGGGCCGAAGGCTGGCTCAAGCCCGGACAGCCCGTTTGGTATAACGCCGGCATCTACATTTTCCGGCCGGGGGTGTTTGAGTTCACGGCGCGGCTCGAAAAATCTCCCCGCGGTGAATACGAATTGACCGACGCCATCAGCGCCCTGGTCGCGGCGGGCCACTCGCTGGCCGGTCTGGAAATCCCCGGTCGCTGGGTGGACGTGCGCGACCCGGAAGTTTTGGCCACCCTCGAGCGGGAGCAAGGCTAGGGACAGACGCTCCAGTTCAACCGCGAATGGACACGAATAGACACTAATGAATTCCAAAACCTGCGTTCATCCGCGTCCATCGGCGGTTTCAAAAGTCAGAGCCCTTCCTGCCCCGTTCAAGGCGTCTTCATTCCCGGTTTTCTTCTGGCGGATTGCACCCAAATATAAAAAAACCGCGAACGATTTCTCGTTCGCGGTTTAAATGATTCGAGGTTGGGCCGGCTAGCTCGCAACGGCGGCCGCCGCCACTTCTTCGATCTGCGCGTTCAATTGCAGGAAGTCGAGCACCTTGGCGGAGAGGATTTGCTCCTGGATTTCGCCGAAGCCGTTGCGTTCTTCGAGTTGCTTCACCAGCTTCTGCACCGGCATCTGGTGTTGCTGCGCCATGTGGTGGACGCGCTGCGCCAACTCCGACTGCTCCACTTTGAGGCCCTCTTTTTGCGCGATGCGGTTCAGGAGGAACATCGCCTTGACCCGCTCCTTGGCGTTGTTGCTGGCAATTGAGAAAATCTGCTGCTTTTGCGCCTCGATGGCTTCCTTGGTGACGCCGCGCTTGTGGTTTTCCTCGACGATATTATGCACGACGCTGCGGGTTTCCGCGGTGACGATCGACTCCGGCAGGTCGCAGGTGACGCGGTTGAGCAGTTCACGGACGAGTTGGTCGCGCACCGAACGGCTTTGCTTGAGGTTCAATTCGTTTTGCAGGTCCGTCTTCACCCCGTCGCGCAGTTTCTCCAGATTTTCCGCGCCGAAGGATACCGCGAACGCATCATCCACCGCTGGCAGTTGGCGTTCCTTGACCTGGTTTACTTCCACAAGATAAACGGCCTGCTTGGTCGCGAGCGCGGGGGCGACGAAGTCCGCCGGGAACTCGACTTTTATGGTGGGCTTGTCGCCCGCCTTGGATCCGACCAGTTGCTCCGTGAAACCGGGAATAAATTGTCCCGGCTGCACATGCACCCAGAAATTCTTCTGCTCCGCCAAACCGCGCGCGGCCGGCGCGAGCTCGGTGATCGGCTTGTCCTCGCAAGTGCCGGTGTAGCTGATCACCACAAAATCGTCGGTCTGCACGGCGCGGTCCACGTCCTGGTATTCGGCGCGCTGATCCTGCAGCACCTTCAACGCCCGCGCGACGTCTTCCTCGCTCACCGCCGCAAGCTCGCGCTTAACCGGCAATCCTTTGTATTCCGGCAGTTCAAACTCCGGCTCCGTCTCGATCGTGGCGGCGAATTGCAAGGACTGCCCGCGGCCGAACTGGATTTCCTCGATGTCCGGATTGACGACGACCTTCAGTTTTTGATCGCTGATCGCTTTGCGGTAGTTCTCGCCGATCAGTTTGTTTTTGACCTCGGACTCGATGCGCGCGCCGTAGGCGTTTTCGACCATGGTGCGCGGCGCTTTGCCGGCGCGGAAGCCGGCCAGCGACACGTGCCGCTGAAAATCCCTGGTTACCAAGTCAAACGTGGCGTCCACCGTTTGCGCATCCACTTCCACCCGCAGCAGTTTTTTGCACGGGGCCAAATTTTCAACAGTCACATTCACAAGCAAACCTTTCGACACAGGATGAAAAAGCCCCGCGCCCAAATGATCGTTGGGGTTCACGCGGAGCAACGAGCCGGAGACAGTAAGTTGCGTTCCGGCAGGCGTCAAGCCCGCCGTCAGCGTTTTCTCCACACTTGCCACTCCGCCGTTCTTTGCCTAACCTCCGCGCACCTATGAACAAAGCCATCCGCCTCAAACTTTTCCTCATGATGGTGCTCCAGTTCTTCATCTGGGGCGCCTGGCTGCCTTTGATCTTTGGGTATCTTCCCAGCCTCGGATTCTCACCCGGGCAGCAGGCGTGGATTCTCAATGCGTTTCCGATCGCAGCCATTGTCGGCATGTTCTTCAGCAACCAATTCGCGGATCGCAATTTCGCGGCGGAAAAATTCCTCGCGTTCAGCCATTTCGTCGGCGGTCTGGCCATGCTCGGTCTGGCATTCACTCGGGAGTTCTGGCCGTTTTTCGCGTTGATGCTCGTCCACTGCCTGTTCTACGTGCCCACGATCTCGATCACCAACTCCATCGCTTTCGCCAATATGAAGGACGCGCAGAAAGAATTCGGCATCGTCCGGATGGGCGGGACGATCGGCTGGATTCTCGCCGCGTGGCCCTTCACGTTCATCCTCGTGGATTGGGCCAGGGTCAACGCGACGAAAACTGATGGTTTCGTGTCGTGGCTCGGCGCGGTGCTGGCGAACGGCCTCAGCGGCCAGCCGCTCCAAGATGCCACCAAGTGGACGTACATTGTCGCGGGCGTGGCCTCACTGGCGCTGGCCGGGTTCAGCCTTTTGCTGCCCCATACCCCGCCGAATAAAGCGGCACATTCGGAGGACAAACTGGCGTGGGTGGAAGCGGGCCGGTTGCTGGCGCACCCGTTCGTGCTCGTGCTCTGGCTCGTGACCTTTGTGGATGCCTTTGTCCACAATTGCTACTTCAATTGGACCGGCACCTTTCTTGGCAGCAGCACGGTCGGCATTCCCGGCAACTGGATCATGCCGGTGATGAGCATCGGCCAGGTCGCGGAAATTCTCACCATGTTCATCCTCGGCGCCACGTTGAAGCGGTTGGGCTGGCGCACCACGATGGTGATCGGTATCTTGGGTCACGCGGCCCGGTTCGCGGTGTATGCGTTCCTCCCGCAGCACAAGGAGTTGATCATCCTCGCCCAGGTGCTCCATGGCATTTGCTACGCCTTCTTCTTCGCGACGGTCTATATCTTTGTAGATGAGTTTTTCCCGAAGGACGCCCGCGCCAGCGCGCAAGGACTGTTCAACGTGATGATCCTCGGCGTCGGCTCCCTCGTCGCCAATTCCGTTTGTCCCTACCTTCTCCAGGAAGTTTTCACGAAGAACAGGGTGACCGATTTCCAGAGCCTGTTTCTCGTGCCACTCGCGGCGGCATCGCTCGCGGCGCTCGCTTTGGCGCTGTTCTTCCACCCGCCTTTGAAGGCGCAATCCACAAGTGTAGGTGCGCCGTCGCATTGAGGCTGCGGAAATCGAATCAGAAACCCCCCGCACGTTCGCAGCGGGGTTGGGGGTTGCGGTTGTGGGATTCTGAACCCAGCCGACAGCCAGTTTAATCTACCTTTTTTGGCTTCCGGCGCGACGGAAACGGCCCGGAATCACTTGACCGTCGTCATCTCAAACTTCGGGTCCAATTCCAGTTTGAGATCCTTGTAGCGCACCTCGAAAACTCCACCGGAATGGAGTTGGAAGCCGATCACTCCAGTCTTCGCCACAAAAGGATCATCCAGATCCACGCAGACTTTGCCGTTGATGGCGAGGCGGATCTTGTTGCCGACCGCCAGCACTTCGTAGATGTTCCAGTCATCCACTTTCACCGCTGCCTCGCCGCCCTCCTTGGCAATAAGTCCCCGTCCATTCTCCTCGTAAAGCTTGCCCCACCAACCGACTCCCACGTCCGCCTGACAGCCTTTCATTTCTCCATCGGGCAGCGCCTCGCTGTGAAACTGGATGCCGCTGTTGCCCGCGTTGGGCACCAGTTTGACTTTCACAACCAGCCGGAAATCGCCCAGCGACAACTGGCTTTTCAAAAACTCATTCCGCTTCAGGCCGGGACTTTTGCCAATGATTTCGCCTTTCTCCACCTTCCATAATTCCGGGTCGCCGTCCCAGTAACTCAGGTCTTTGCCGTTAAAAAAATTTCCGACGTTGTCCGCCAAAGCCTGGAGCGGCACCTGGCCCTTGCTTTTCAAATACGCCACGAGATCGCGTACTTCCTCATTGCTGAATGCCTGGATCAATCCCTCAGGCATCATCGAAAGTTCGC
>JAYUBJ010000414.1:0-4964 GCA_043740915.1 Verrucomicrobiota bacterium | reverse complement strand
ATCACCCCGTGGAGGCCGACGTGGGCTGCCGCAACACGGTGTTCAATGCGCTCGCCCAAACCGGCGCGGAATACGTCGGGCGGATGCTGGATTTGGGCGTGCGGAATTTCCGCCTCGAGTTCGTCAACGAAACCCCGGAGCAAGTTGGCCAGACGATCGCCAAATATTCCCAGCTCTTGCGCGGCGAGATCACCGGCACGCAACTGTGGCGCGAACTGAAGCTGCTCAACCAACTCGGCGTGACACGCGGCCAGATGGGCGGTTGAGCGGACGGGTTAAAACCATCGGGTCAGCCTTGGAAATTCTCCGCAGTTCTGACATCTTCACTCCGCCATGCCTGCGACCGATCACATTCGGAATAAACTGAGCCAGTTGCCGCACAAGCCCGGCATCTATCTCATGAAGGATCGCTTTGGCACGGTGATTTACGTCGGCAAGGCGCGCGATCTCCGCAAACGCGTCAGCCAATATTTCCACCCCTCGCGCCGCCACGGTTGGGACCTGAAACTCAACGCGCTGGTCGAGGCCATCCATGACTTCGACGTCCACGTGGTCCGCAACGAGCCGGAATCGCTGTTGCTCGAGGGCAAGCTCATCAAGGAATTTCAACCGCGTTACAACATCAGCTTCAAAGACGACAAACGCTTCCTGCTGCTCAAGGTGAACCTGAACGATCCGATTCCGCGATTCACTTTCACACGGCTCAAACAGGACGATGGCGCGCGCTACTTCGGACCGTTTGTCGATTCGCTCGGCGCGCGGCAGACGATGCTGCTGGCCCGCAAACAATTCAACCTGCGCGGCTGCCGTCCGCTCACGCCGAACGAAAGTGATTACAAGCACTGCCTCTACGGCAACTTGAAATTCTGCACCGCGCCCTGCATCGGCAACGTGACGCGGGAACAATACCTCCAGCAGGTGCTCGCTGCCTGCGAGTTTCTCGCCGGCCAGCGCGAGGAGGTCGCCCAGCAGCTCGAAGCGGAAATGAGACGGGCCGCGACCGGGCTCGATTTCGAGCGCGCCGCCAAATTCCGCGACGCCCTGGCCGGCCTGCGGCGCACCACCGAGAAAACCAAGTCCTTCGAGCGCATTCCCTACACCTTGCCGCTCGCCTTGGATCCGCTGCGCGACCTGGCGGAATTGGGCCGCGTGCTGAATCTGCCCGCGCCACCCAAACGCATCGAGGGCTTTGACATCTCGAACATCAGCGGCACGTTCGCCGTCGCCTCCCTCGTGAGTTTCAAAAATGGCCGGCCGGATCGCGCAAATTATCGCCGCTTCAAAATGAAAACGGTGGTGGGGCAGGATGATTTTGCGTGCATGGCCGAGACCGTGCGACGGCGCTATACCCGGCTTAAACAAGATGCCGAATCGAAAAACCAGAAATTGGAGAAAGAGGTGGCGGGTGGTGTTGAATCCAACACGATGCCTCCGGAGATATTTCCGAACTTGATCCTGATCGATGGCGGCAAAGGGCAGCTCAATGCCGCCTGTGCCGAACTGGTGAAGTTGGGGTTGTCGAATATCCCGGTCATCGGTCTGGCCAAGGAATTCGAGGAACTTTTTCGCCCTGGGGAGCGCGAGCCGTTGCGGTTGAGCCATGATTCCGGTGCGCTGAAATTGTTGCAGCGGGTGCGGGATGAATCGCATCGCTCCGCCAATTCCTACAACGCGCAACTGCGGCTCAAGAAAATCTCCGAGAGCATGCTCGATGAATTTCCCGGCATTGGCGGACAGCGCAAGGCGGCGTTGTTGAAAAAGTTCGGCTCCGTACACCGGTTGCGCCTCGCCACCGTGGAGGAACTCGCGGCGGTGCCCGGCTTTGGCGGACGCCTGGCGGAAAAGTTGAAGGCCTTCCTCGCAGCGCGCTCATCGGCGACCGCCTGACGAGTTACCGGCCGCCAGAGCTGCCCCAACAATTTCGCAACTCGTTGAAACGGCGGAAATCCGACGCTCGAAATCCGAGGTCCGCAAGAAACCCGAAATCCGAACGACTGAATTATTCGCGCTTGGTTTTTGGGATTCGAGATTCGGATTTCGGATTTCGGATTTCTTTCGGGTTTCGGTCCGCGGAATTCTGATTTCAAAAGGTGGGGCTTGCGGTGGTGTTTAATGTCGGGCTGCGCCCTTCGCACGCGGTCGAAGTTGCGGCCTGGCAACTATGATTTGGCAGCGTGCAGCAACGCTGGGGCGGCCAGCAGAGCCAGGAGAACCATCAACGTGATTAGGATGAGGATGGCCGTGTTCAGCAGAATCACGCCAACCCCAATGGCAGCCCGGCGGTAGCGCGGCCATCGGCTGGAGCGCCGCTCCACCAGCACGAGCGCGAGGAGGATTCCGCCGCCAATGAAAACGAAATAGTTCCTGAGAAACTGCGTCACTTGATAGACGGCGGGGATGGCGCCGCCCGCATCCCGGCAAATCTGCTGCAGCTTGGGGAACAGGAACACGGAGGCAATGATCCACAGGCCGATGGCGGGTGCCAGAAAAACTGCGGCCTTGAAGTAGGTCGCCCATCGAGGTTCGAGGTTTGAGTGCGAGTCTGAAGTATTCATATTGGTGGTTAGATAATGATTCGGAATGCCGGCCAAGGTGAGCATGGCGTGCTTCACCCGCGCTGGCACCGACTTGGTTCCGGTAACTTTGCCGAATTCGCTTTTTAACACCGCGGCCTGGCCAATGCGCTGGACTGCAGATTCAAACGCTTGCCTGACGTTCGAGCCCGATTCGATCTGTTGCTCCACATCCTCGCGCAAATGACTCTCCAATTCCTCCAGCGGCACGGGACTTTTGATGCCGGCGGCCAGCATCTGCCGTCGCCAGTATGTGATTGATTGTTCCAGATCAAACATAGCTCGCTTTCCGATCCCAAAATTTGGCGATCCACACGGAAGCTTCGAAGAGCATTTGCAACGGGATAAACATCATGATTTGGGTGACCACTTCCGGCGTGGTGAGCAGCGCCCCGAGAACGAGATTTACGATGAGGCTATAAGGTCGGAGACGGACCAGTTTTCCGTAGTCCAGCAGACGGGCTTTGACCAGCGCGAGCAGGCCCACTGGAATCGCAAAACCTAAACCCACTCCGATTACGAATCGGCACATGAAACTGAACCGGCCGGTCGCCACCCTGTCGAAATCTTCTACTCCAAGCCACGAGTGATATTGGTCCGATGCGCCCAAGGTCAGAGGAAGTATGAAGAAATAGCAGAGGCACGCGAAGAAGATGAACGCACCAAGTACCATGCCAGTGGCCGACCCTAAGTATTTACGAGACCAGGGCCGCTTGGTTTCCGTGGTTTTGTCAAATTCCGGCTTAAGCGTGCGAGCTGGACCCAATCGCTCGATGGCGGTTTCAAACGCTTGCTGGGTGGTTTTTCCTAATCGTGTCTGCTGCTCCACGTCCTCGCGCAAATGACTTTCCAACTCCTCCAGCGGCACGGGACTCCTAATGCCGGCGGCGAGCATCTGCCGCCGCCATTCCGCCACGGCCTGGTCGAGGTTAAACATATTGTCCCTTCCAGAGGCCGCTGAGCACCGAGTTGAGCTCGGTCCATTGTTCGCGTTTTTCATTGAGCGCCTGCCGGCCGTCCTTTTTGATCGAGTAATATTTGCGCTTCCGCCCGTTCTCGACCTCCACCCAGCGTGCTTTGATCCAGCCGTGGTCCTCCATCCGGTGCAACACCGGATACAGCATCCCGTCGGTCCACTCGATTTTGTCTCCGGACAACCGCTTCACCTCCTGGATCAGCGCGTAGCCGTAGCTTTCCCCCCGGGAAAGCAGCGATAGAATCAAGGGTTCGGTGGACGCAGCCACCAGTTCTTTGGCGAGCATAAATTGTTTTTTTAGATACATACATTGCTACGCTATGTATGTCAAGCGGTAGTAGCGGTGGTAGCGGCGGGCGTCCCCGCCTGCCGTAGAGTCGTGGCGTCTCGCCCGGCGGAAAGAACCTCACGCCAGACCTGGCCGCCTCGCAATTCTCCAGCATTTCTTGCGTTCCCCCTGCTCCTCCGGGCGGCAAGATTCCCGCCCTCTGCGGCAGGCGCGGACGCCCGCCGCTACGCGCTTCAGAGCCGCACTAAAAACTCCCGCTTGGCAATGGCTCGTTGCACCGCTATTTTGACCGTAGATCAACCCGTGACCGGCGAAGTCGGTTTTATGAAACGAAGTGGATTTCAAGTTGCAGTTGCGACGCTGTGTGGTTCGCTCCTCACCCTGGCGTCCGCCGTCCCGGCGGCGGAGGTGGATGTGAAGAAACTGCCGCTGCCCGTGGCGCGCAAGGTGGATTTTGAAAAGGAGATTTATCCGCTCTTCAAGGAATCGTGCTTCAATTGCCACGGCCCGGAAAAACAGAAGGGCAAATACCGTCTCGATACCAAGGCCGGTGCGTTCAAGAAAGGCGACGACGGCCCGCACATCATTCCCGGCAACAGCGAAAAAAGCCCGTTGATCCACATGGTCGCTGGCCTGATCGAGGAAGGCCTGATGCCGCCGCCGGACGACAAAGGCAAAAGCCAGCCGCTCTCAAAGGAGCAAATCGGTTTGCTGCGCGCGTGGATCGATCAGGGCGCGGCCTGGCCGGATGGGGAGATCAAGGAATTCGTGAAGGAACTCACGTTTGCCAAAGACATCCAACCGCTCCTCAAGACTGCGTGCGCCGAATGCCATGGCGAGGCGCAGGCGAAAGGCGGTTTCCGCGCCGACTCCCGCGAGGCCGTGCTCAAGGGCGGAAAAAATTATGGCGCGGCGGTGCTCACCAGCAACAGCGCCAAAAGCCCGCTTCTCATCATCGCCGCCGGCAAGGACGAAGACATCGCCGTCCCCGAAAAACACAAGCTCGGCGACAAGCAGGTGGACCTGCTGAAGAAATGGATCGAGCAAGGCGCGAAGTAAGGGCGGTTGCTGGGGCGCTTGGTTGCGTGGGCCAAGAATCCACGACCACACAGTTTGGAGACCCACG
>JAYUBJ010000413.1:0-4966 GCA_043740915.1 Verrucomicrobiota bacterium | reverse complement strand
GGGATGGCAGGCGTTGCAAATGCCGATGAGGAGCGTCGGTTTGGTGGAGCGCGTCTTGATCACATTGCCGCAGGCGCAACGGATTTCCGCGTCCATGTACTTCGGATGAATGTCAGCTTTCATAAATTAAAGAGCGGGGAACATACCATCCGCCCGCCGCTTGACAAGCGCGAATTTTGGCGAATTTTGACAGCGGCTTCCGCGTTTCCGCTTCCTGCCTTCCTGCGAACTGCGCCTGATTGCTGAGTGTGATCCTAAGTGGGTGAGGCGGTGGGACTGGTTGAGGAAAACACCGAACGTTCAACGTTCTCGCTGCACCCCACTGCTCCTCCAATGTGTGTCATTATTTAGGACCGACCACTTTTCGACCCCTGTTTGCTTCAGCGGACCGCGGCTGTGTCCCGCTCGGCGCGGGATCAGCCGCAGCACATCACAATCGTCACGACGCGTCACCTCATTCGCACGCCCCTGGCCATGCAACACGCTGCGGCTGGTCGCCGCGACACAGCTGCGGTCCGTCTATCCGCACACCCAATCTGTGTCATTGTTTAGGACCCCCTTTTGGGATTCGCCACGGGGTAACGCATTTCGCACTTTGACACGAAGGGCTTTTTTAACCACGAATGGACACGAATAAACACGAGTGGATTCGGGGGCCCGTCGGACTCTGCGGTGGTCCGAGATCAACCCCAAGAAAAGTCATTCGAATTGCTCGCCTCCAAGCGCTTTCCCAGCCCATCTTAATCGTGTCGGTTCGTGTCCATTCGTGGTCTCCTTCTGCATCGTAACTGCTCAGAGTTTCAGTTTGAGCAAACCGACTTCCAGGACGAGGATTTCCTGGACGTTGGTGCCGAGGAGCCGCTGGGTTTGATCCAGCACGCGCAAGTTTTCCACCGCTTCATCAGCCGACAGACGGTCCGCCACTTGGCGCGTGAGCCCGGCCCACTGCGGAAAACCCGCCAGCGAATCCGTCGCCACGATTTTTTGCAGCCACACGTCCCGCAGCCACCAATGCAAACCCGCCAGCAGCTCCGCGCGGCGATGGCGGTATTCGGCCTCAATGGCGGCCGCCAGTTCCGCCTCCCACTGGTCGCGCAATTCCGGCCCCACCTCGTCGTACTTCTCGAGCGGCGAACGGGCCGAGAGTGCGGTTTCAATTTCCTCTTTTACTTGCGCCAGGGTGGCCAGCAAATTTCCCAACAACCGGTAACGGCCGAGCAAGCCCTGGGGCTCGGCGGCCGCTTCGCTGAACGATTGGATCACGGCCAACTGTCCCGCGTTGAAGGGGCGGCGGCCATCGTCCGCGAAATTCAGGCGCAGACAGCGCGAAACAATGGTTTCCGGCAGCCGCTGGGACTCCGTGGAAAGCAGGATCAAAATCGATTTGTCCGGCGGCTCCTCCAGCGTTTTCAAAAAGGCGTTCGCAGCTTCTTCGGTCAACCGTTCGGCGGCGACAATCACGCCGATTTTAAACTCCGCCTCGGTCGGCTTGAGGTTGATGGTCGTCAACAGAGGCCGGGTGGAGGTGGGACGCTCGGCGATCTGGTCGATCTTGATGATGCGTGATTTTGATTCCGGCCGCACCCATTGCACATCGGCGTGAGTCGCGCCGTCAATTTTGCGGCAACTCAAGCACGCATCACAACAGTCCAGCGCGGCGCCCCCGGCCGCACCGCGTTTGGGCCGCTGACAATTCAAGGTCTTGGCCAGCGTGCGGGCCACGGCTTCCAATTCCTCCAGCCGGCTCCCGGTGAACAGGTAGGCATGCGCGAGCCGCCCGCGTTCCAGGCTGCGCTGAAGCAGTTGCACCACCTGCTCTTGTTCTGGGAAATCCGCAAACGACATCGTGCAAGATTAGGGTGTGGCGCCGGCCTTGTGGAGTAGAAAAGCACCAAATTCCAAAAACGGGATCCGATGACACTGGCTATCGCCTCAAGGCTTGCTGGCCGTAATCTCCGCCAGCAACTTGAAAAAGCTTTTCTTGCGCTCGCTGCTGATACCCCAGTTTGCCGGCACGCTCTGGTAGCCCTCATCGAAGCCTTCGCCCTGCATCCGAAAATCAAAGAAACCCCACGACGCCCCCTCCCCCACGGCGGCGATGAAGTTGTTCCGCGGCCTGTCGAAGTCGAAATGGTCGTCTTCGTTGAACAGAATCGGCTTGGGTGTGTAACCCGGTACGGCGCGCGTGAGCCGCACCATCTCGGCGATACGGTCGGGCTTCGAGACGCCGTTGCCGTGGAGCAACAAAAAGTCCGACGCGCGCACCACGTTGCCCTCCGGAATCGTGTTGCCGCCGTACGATGTGCCGGCGAGCAGGCGGTGCCCGAAACGGCTGGTGTGGTAGTGCACCCGCTCGATCAGCTCGTGGACGCGGTCGGGCTTCAGGATGGCGTGGTCATAGCGCACGTTGCACTCGTTGTTGATCTCGACGAGGACGTTCCGGAATTCCCACTGGAGCAGCCACTGGGTGGCGTTGTCCGTGGCGCGGAGCACGGCGGCTTCGTCCGCGAGCCGCTGATCCTGGCCAAAGTAGAAGTAGCCGAGTATGACGACCATGCCGAGATCGTCGGCACGCCGGAGAATCCGCCGCAACCGCTCCATGTAGTCGGCCCGCAGCGAGCCGTCACTCTCGATGGCCGAGTTGTGCCACGGTTGGTCGCGCGAGTAACCCTGTGGCGAACCGCCCTGAAGATTGAGCGTGAAAGCGAGCAGTCCGAGTCGCCGCCATTCTGGCATCGCGGCGACGAACTCGCGCGTGTTTCGCTCGGCGTCCCACTTGCCGGTGTCGGGATAGGCCCACAGCTTCGTCGTCTCGGGGTTGCGATCGTCAAAGATGCCCTGCACCATGCGCGAGTTCAGGAGCAAGCCCTCGATCTTGTGGCCGTGCCAGGTGCGGCCCTCGTAGGTGGGCTTGCCGTTGAGGTGGAAGTCCTGGCCGACGATGGACGCGGCGGTCCGTCCCGGCAAAGGGCGCGGCGTGCCTCTGCCATAATCACGGCACCCGGCCAGGACTGCCACGAGCACCAGCAGCAAACCTGCGCCTACCCAAAGCGGCTTTTTCTTCCGACGTTTCATGCCGAAACGACTTTGAACTTTGAACTTCAAACTTTGAACCCCCTTACCGGTACGGCTGGTGCAGTTCCACGGTCGTCGCCCGCCTGGTGCGCAGCCGGATGTTCAACATCTCGACGCCGACCGAGAATGCCATCGCGAAATAGACATAGCCCTTGGGAATCTCCTGGTGAAAACCCTCCGCCACGAGCAGGCAACCCACGAGAATGAGGAAACTCAAGGCGAGAATTTTCAACGTCGGATGGTCATGGATCACGCGGGCTATCTGTGCCGAGAATGCCATCATGAATACCATGGCAACGATGACGGCCATGACCATCACCGGCACCTTGCCCGGCCCGTCCTTCACCATGCCGATGGCGGTGATCACCGAGTCGAGCGAAAAGACGAGGTCAATCACCAGGATTTGGGTCATCACGGCGGCAAAGTTCGGCGCGAGCCGCGCGGTCACCTGGCCATCCTCGCCCTCGAGCTTCTCGTGGATTTCGTTCGTGCTCTTGTAAAGGAGGAACAATCCGCCGACGATCATCACGAGGTCTTTGCCGGAAACGCCGTGCGGCTCGGCCATCCCCAACAGGGCCGGGATGTGGAAGAGCGGAGCCTTGAGCTTCATCACGAGCCATCCGAGACCGACGAGCAGGAGGATGCGATTGGTCGGGGCCAGAAAAAGCCAGAGCTTGCGTGCGCGCGGCCGCTGGTCGGCCGGCAGCTTGTCCGCCACAATCGACACGAAGACCACGTTGTCAATGCCGAGAACGACTTCGAGCAACGTCAGTGTGAGCAGACTGATCCAGAGTTGCGGATCGGTAATCCAGTCCATGCCCCCATTTTGCGGAGCGGCGGGGAGATGTCAAAAAATATCCGCGCCGGCCAGCCTCATCTTTGAGGTTTGCGTCTGAAACCATTTGCAATAGGCTCCCCCCACGCCATGCACTGGATCGCTCCATCCGAAAAGGACACCACCGCCGCCTCGCTCGAAAAACGCCTGTTCTCGTCGGCTGGTATTGCGATATGACCCCAGCCGAAAAGAAAGCCCTGAGCGAGCGCGACATCTGCTCCAAGTTCATCACGCCGGCCCTCGTCGCCGGCAACAAGTGGGACGCAATGAACCAGATTCGGGAGGAAGTTTCATTCACCAAGGGCCGGGTCATCGTTCGCGGCCAGCTTTCCACGCGTGGCGAACCCAAGCGTGCCGACTATCTCCTTTCTTACAAACCGGGCACCGTGGACGACGCCCACCGCGACCCCGCCGAACTGCTGGCCGAATACCAGAAAGCCCAGGCCGCCGTCGCCGAAGTGCGTGAGAAATTGCGCAAGGAACTCGAAACCGCCTTGACCCGCTAGTTTCAACGAATAGCAAGGATGCCCATGAGCAACCTCACTCCCAATCCCGAAATCCGTATCGCCCTGTTCCAGCGCAAGGAAGTCCGCCGTACCATTCATAACAACGAATGGTGGTTCGTCATTACGGATGTTGTGGCCGCGCTGACTGATTCCGCCAACCCATCGGGCTATCTCAAGGACATGCGCCGCCGCGATCCTGCTTTGGCTGACCTTTTCAAAGGGGGGGGGCAAATTGCCACCCCCCTTGGCCTCGAATTCGACACGGCGGGCGGACGCCAGTTGCTGCAATGCTGGAATACCGAAGGCATCTTCCGCCTGATTCAATCCATTCCCAGCCCCAAGGCCGAGCCGTTCAAACGCTGGCTCGCCCGCGTCGGTTACGAACGCATTCAGGAAATTGAAGACCCCGAACTGGCGACCAAACGCACCCGCGCCATTTACAAAGCCAAGGGCTATTCCGACGACTGGATTGAGAAACGGATGCGCTCCATCGCCATCCGCGACGAACTCACCGATGAATGGAAAAAACGCGGCGTCCGAGAACAGCGCG
>JAYUBJ010000412.1:0-4969 GCA_043740915.1 Verrucomicrobiota bacterium | reverse complement strand
CTGGTCTGGGCGCCAAGATGGCCGCGTGGGAACCAGGATTGGCGGAAGCGGCGGGCCATTGGACTCCCATTGATTCGGTCGAGTGGCATAGCACGCCCATGAAGTTTGAGAAGCAGGAAGATCTGTCTTTCCTCGGCGGTGGCGACGTGCAGGCGGAAGGCGTGATTCGGGTCTGGTGGGAGACGGCGGTCACGAACATCACGGGTTTCCGATTGGAAGCGATGAACAACGCAAACCTCCCGCTCAATGGCCCCGGCCTGGATGGCAACGGCACGTTTCAACTCGCGGAATTTCAACTCGAGGTAACGCCCCTCCAGGACCACGGCAAAACCAACAGCATCGTTTTCAAACGAGCGATGGCGGACGCTGAAGCCCCCGGGTACGGCGTCACCAACGCCATCGATGGCATCATCACGAACGGTGGTTGGGCGAATGATTTCACCGCGGGCCGGCGCAACCAGGAACGCCGCGCGGTCTTCGAGGCAGCGGAGCCGATTGGCTTTGCCGAAGGCGCACGCTTCCGCTTTGCCTTGCCCCAGACACCGCAGAACTCGAAGCTTTCCAGCCGCATGATGGGCCGGTTCCGGTTGAGCTACACGACCGACGCTGGTCCGCTGCGCGTCGATCCCCTGAGCGAGGCGCAGCGCAGATGGCTCGCGATTCCCGCCGGCCAGCGCACGCCCGAGCAGCAGCGGGAATTGTTCAAAGTGTTTTTGTTTTCCGAACCTTCGCTCGCCGATGCCGCCCGGAAGTGGGACGAATTGTGGCAGGACTGGCCCGCGGTCGATACCACGCTGGCGCTCACCGCCCGCTGGCATCCGCGCGCGACGCACATCCTCAAGCGCGGTGATTATCTGAAGCCGCAGGCCGAAGTTTTGGCGGAGGTGCCCGCCGTGCTGAATGCCTTTCCCGCCGATCAGCCGCGCAATCGGCTCGGCTTCGCCCGCTGGCTCGTGGATCGCCGCAACCCCCTCACCGCGCGGGTGATGATGAATCGCGTCTGGCAGCACTACTACGGGCTGGGGTTGGTGACCACGCCCGAGGACTTCGGCGCCCGCGCGGATCGGCCGTCCCATCCGGAATTGCTGGACTGGCTCGCCGTGGAGTTCATGAACCGGGGCTGGAGCCTGAAGGCCATGCACCGGCTCATCGTGAATTCGGCGACCTACCGGCAGTCGTCGCGCGTGACCCCGGAACTGTTGGAGAAAGATTCCGTCAACCGCCTGCTGGCGCGCGGGCCGCGCTTCCGGGTGGACGCGGAGATCGTGCAGGATATTGCGCTCCAGGCCGCAGGCCTGCTCAGTCCGAAGGTGGGCGGCCCCAGCGTTTTTCCACCGCTGCCCGACGGCGTGATGCAATTTAGTTTCGGCCCAATTCCGTGGAACGTGAGCGAAGGGGACGACCGTTATCGCCGCGCGATGTACACCTTCTGGAAGCGCAGCGTGCCCTTCCCGGTGATGTCGGTGTTTGACGCGCCGGCCGCCGAGCAAAGCTGCGTCCGGCGCACGCGCTCCAACACGCCGCTGCAGGCGTTGACGACGCTGAACGAACCGACGTTTAACAACGCCGCCCGCTGGCTCGCGTGGCGCGCGCTCAACGAGGGCGGCCCGACCGACGCGGCCCGGGCGAGCCTGGCCTTCCGGTATTGCGTGGCGCGCAAGCCGGAGCCAAAGGAATTGCAATCGCTCCTTAAGTTGCTGGAATCTTCGTTGAAAGAATTTGCCGCGCAGCCCAAGGACGCCGTGACTTACGCCTTTGCCGACCCGAAAAATCCCGCGCCGCTGCCGGCCGGCGTGACGACCGTCCAACTGGCCGCGTGGACCGCGGTCAGCCGCGCCATCCTGAATTTGGATGAAACTTTTACGAAGGAATGACCATGAACTCGCTGCATCTTTTTTCCGAGGAACAACGCCGCTACCTGACCCGCCGCTGGTTTTTTCGCGAATGCGGCGTGGGGCTCGGCGGCCTCGCGCTTGCGTCGTTGTTGGGCGACGATAAATCTCTCGGGGCCGCACCGCCGCTCGCGGTCAATCCGTTCGCCCCGCGCCAGCCGCATTTTGCGCCGAAGGCCAAGCACGTCATTTATCTGTTCATGGCCGGCGCGCCGAGCCAGTTGGAATTGTTCGATTACAAACCGACGCTCCAGAAATACAACGGCCAACCGGTGCCGAAGGATGTTTTGGGCGGGCAGACCTACGCGTTCATCAAGCCCGACTCGGCCATTTATGCGCCGGAGTTGAAGTTTGCGAAGCACGGACAGTGCGGTGCGGAGTTGTCCGAAGTGCTGCCGCATCTTGCCAAAGTGGTGGACGAAATCGCGCTGGTGAAGTCGATGCGCACCGATGCCTTCAACCACGCTCCCGGGCAGATTTTCATGAACACCGGCTCGCAACAGTTCGGCCGGCCGAGCATGGGCGCGTGGGCCACGTACGGCCTTGGCAGCGAATCGCAGGATCTGCCCGGCTTTGTCGTGCTGAACTCGGGCGGCGGGTTGAGCGGTGGTTCAGGCAATTTCGGTTGCGGGTTTTTACCGACGGTTTTTCAAGGCGTGCCCTTCCGCAAAGCCGGCGACCCCGTGCTGTTCCTCTCCAATCCCGCCGGCCTCAGCAACAAACTCCAGCGTCAGACCCTCGACACCATCAAGGAACTCAACGAGCACCGGCTCGGTGTCGTCGGTGATCCGGAGATCGCCACGCGAATAAATTCATTCGAGATGGCCTACCGGATGCAATCCAGCGCGCCCGAATTGGTGGATATTTCCAAGGAACCGAAGGAAGTGCTGGAACTCTACGGCGCCGAACCCGGCAAGGCTTCGTTCGCAAACAATTGCCTGCTCGCCCGCCGGCTGGTCGAGCGCGGCGTGCGTTACGTCCAGCTTTTTCACGAAGCCTGGGATCATCACAGCAACGTGAAAGGCGGCGTGACGACCCAGGCCGGCCTCACGGACAAGGCCAGTGCCGCGCTCATCATGGATCTCAAAAAGCGCGGACTCCTGAAGGACACGCTGGTGATCTGGGGCGGCGAGTTTGGCCGCACGCCGCAGGTGCAGGGCGCGGATGCGCTCAACAGCAACCTCGGCCGCGATCATCATCCGCAGGCGTTCACCGTGTGGCTCGCCGGCGGCGGTGTGAAACCCGGCGTCACCATCGGCGAGACGGACGATTTCGGTTTCAACATTGTGAAGGACAAAGTCAGCGTCCATGATTTGCACGCGACCATTCTCCACTTGCTCGGCTTCGACCACACCAAGTTGACGTTCCGTTTCCAGGGACGGGATTTCCGCCTCACGGATGTGGAAGGGGAAGTGGTGCGGAAATTACTGGCTTGAGCCGTGCGGGTTGCCAGGCTTACTTCGCCACCGGTACGGCATTGATTTCAAACTGACTCTTTCCGCCCACCACCGCCCTGCCTTGAATCCTTCCGCGCAGAAGTCCTGATGAATTCGAGACCCCATTGGTTTGCGGGCCGGCCGCCGCCGCCAGCGGGAGGAGGGGTTCCGTGGCGGGTTCCTTGGCTGGCGCCGGCGCGGCAGCTTTGGCCTTCACCAGGGAACGTGTGAAAGTTTCACCAGCCTGCCTTTCCGCCGGGTCAACCACCATGGTGCCGATGAACTGGACGGATTGGTTGAGCGTTTGGTTCATCCCGACGGCTTGGAAAGAAAAACCTTCAGCCGGCGCATTCCCGGCGCTCCCAGCCCTGGCCAAGGTGCCGCGTCGCACGCCTTTTTCCTTCAAGGCTTTTTCTGCCGTTTCCTTTTTGGCTCCGTCCGAGAACTCAACCGCCGCCTCGTCCGAATACGAGAGAATCATGCCGGCGTCGCCGGATATGATCTGGCCGGAATACGTGGAGCCGTCGGCGTCGATGATGCGGATGGCGTTGCCGGACCTTTCCATTTTAAAAGTGGTCATCACGTTTGGCACTGGCGGCGAATTGAGGTTCTGACGATACTTGGCGCGCGAATCTTGCTGCACAAACCACAGTCGCAGGTCGCCGTCCACATTGAAGAAATACCGGTCGTTGGCGTCCTCGTTGGTTGAAGCATAGGCTAATAGTTTCACGCGCGCGGTGGTCTGAAGTTCCGGCACCGGTGGGGTCACCAGCATGGCGGCGGATTTATCCGCGCCCGCCTTAGCCTCGCCTTCCGCGAGTTTCCGCAGTCTTTCCGTCCCGGCTGCCACGCCCTCGGGGACCGTCGCTGACGCGGGTTGCTTGGCCATCTTTTTTTCGCCGGCGATTGCGGGGCGCCGAATCTCCTCCGCTCGCTTTAGCATTAGTGGCTTGGTGCCAGGTCCGATTTTCCCGGTGGACTTGTCGGCTTGTTCATTGATGGTACCGAGTCGCCGCGATGCTTCAGCCATTTGTTTTTTCTCGGTCGGCCGATCGAGACTGTTTTGCTGGTTCAAGCCTTTCGCAATCCCCGCCCCTCCCGCAACTCCGGGTGGCGCGGCGATGCCGTCGGCCTTCACCCCGGCGGCTTCAGATTTGAATTTCAAGGCCAAATCTTCCCGGGACATGCCCTCGCGGTTGCGGGTTTCCGATTCGGCTGGTTTGGAGTATCGCGGCATCGGTGCTGCCGGAGCGGAGATCGGCAACGAGCGGGCATCCTCGATCTGCTTCGTCTCCTTGAGCATTTCCAACGATTCTGCTGCCATCGGTTTAGGGATAGGCTGAGCCAGTTCGCTTGGCTTGGGCATCGGTGCGGTCGCATCCCGATCCTTGGCTTCCGCATCGGTGCGTGCGGGCGAATCCGGGAATTCTCGAATATTTGTTCCGGCGGCGGGTTTGGCCGAATGTTTCGCCAAAGTCATCGTGGACGCGCCCGGTCCGACGCGGGTTCCTGATTGCATCAACACCACGACAACAACCAGCGTGGCAAAAATTGCGCCGCCGAACGCCAACCGGGGCCAGGCATCCAAAAGGAAATGAAAACGCGACGGCGCTTCGTTGGCCGGCTTGCCCAGCGTCCGCC
>JAYUBJ010000411.1:0-4973 GCA_043740915.1 Verrucomicrobiota bacterium | reverse complement strand
GCCGAAAGGCCCGGCACCATCGCCTCGAGCACCGGCAGCGCCACCGCGGTTCCCAGCCCGCGCAAAAAGGTGCGCCGGGGGATTTGCCATTTTTTTTGCATAACGGATTCTGCAGCTGCCAAACCGTGCGAACGTAACCTCGCAAATCATCCATTTCAATTGTGAACTTGAGGATTCTGGGCGCGGGCGCGGGCGCCAGCTCAGTTTTGCGTCAGCCGTTCGCCCTCGCCGCGCCGCTGCTGGAACGGCACGCTCCGGACCACTTCGAGGATGAAGCTGGAGAATTTGTATTTGTTTCTGGCCAGTCCTTTGCCGATCTGATCCAGCGCGCATTTGTCGTAGTACTCCAGGCCGCGGCCCAGGGCGTACGTGAGCATTTTCTCGGAGAGGCAGTGGACAAACTCCTCGTTTTTCCCTTTCAACAAGATTAGGCGCAGTTGCGCGGGGGTGTTGAACGATTCACCGCTGACCAGCTTGCCCACCGGATCCACCGGAAAATCCCCGTCCTGCTCGCGCCAGGCGCCGATGCCGTCGAAGTTCTCAAAGCCGAAGCCGATGGGATCCATGCGCGCGTGGCAGGAGGCGCACCCGGGATTTTCCCGGTGCTGTTCCATCCGCTGGCGCAGCGAGCCGGCCAGCACCTTGCCTTTGTCCTCGCTCAGTTCCGGCACGTTCGGCGGAGGCGGGGGCGGGGGCGTGCCGAGGATGTTTTCCAACACCCATTTGCCACGCTTGACCGGCGAAGTGCGGGTCGGGTTGGAAGTGATGGTCAGAATGCTCGCCTGGGTCAGGATTCCGCCTCGCTGCTTGTTCTTGAAAAAAACGCGCTGGAACTGCTCGCCGCTGATGCCCTCGAGGCCGTAATGGCGCGCGAGCCGCTCGTTCACAAACGTGTAGTTCGCGTCGAGGAAATCCAGCACGCTGCGATCCTCCCGCAGGATGGTTTCGAAGAACAACTCGGTTTCCCTTTGCATCGCGGCCCGCAGCGGCTCGTCAAAGTCGGCGAATAGTTTTGGATCCGGCGAAACTTGTTTGAGGTTGCGTAACTGCAGCCATTGCGCGGCGAAATTATCCACCAGCGCGTGCGCCTTCGGGTCCAGCAACATTCGCTTGACCTGCGCGTCGAGGTTCTTGCGCAACGTCCCCTTTTCGGCCTGCCGAAACAACTCGTCGTCTGGCAGGCTGCTCCACAGAAAATAGGAAAGGCGCGAGGCCAGCGCGTACTCGTTGACCGGGTGAATGGATTTGGGGTTGTCCGGCTCCGGCTGCAGTTCACCGCGAAACAAAAAATGAGGCGAAATCATCACCGCCGAAAGCGCCAGCTTGATGCCCTTGTCAAAACTCTCGCCCTCCTTCGCCGCCAGCTCCACGAATTTGGCCAGGCGGTTGACCTCCTCCACGCTGACCGGCCGGCGATAGGCGCGCTGGGCGAAGCGCCCGATGATCTCGCGCGCCACCTCGGGTTGGTTGCCCGCCGAGGGCTGGCGGAAAATAATGCGCCGGTGCGTCGCCGGCAGTTCCGGCAGCGAATTCTCGATCGGCCCGACGACTTCCATCTCCAGGACGTGCAGGTTTCGGTCGCGATCACCCACCTTGCCTTTGGGGTTGTAATAATCATTCAGAAACGCGGCGGCAAACGGTTGCGTGCCGGCCTTCAACGGCAGGCGCACCTCGTAAATCCCCGGTGACTTTTCCCCGCCCGGCACCTCGAACACTTTGATTTCCTTGTTCGCCAGACGCAGGCCCATCCGCGCGGGTTCTTTGCCGGCCTGGTCGCCGTACGCCTTCGCCCGCAGAATGTATTCGCCGGCCTTGGGAAAATCGACCGGGACCGAAATCTCACCCACGGAAGGCAGAACCCCGCCGGGAAATTTTCGGGCCGGCGGTTTGAGCGGGTCCGTGATGATGGCGGCGTCCAGAATTTTCGTGGCCGCCGCCAGATACTTTTCCAGCAGAATCGGCGGCAGCGACAGCACGTCGCCGATATTGTCAAAGCCGTACCCGATGTCGTCCGTCGGGAAATCGTCGGCCGGCTGGAAATTGACGCCGACGAGATCGCGAACCGTGTTGTTGTATTCCGCGCGGTTGAGGCGGCGAAGCGTGACGCGGCCGGGATCGGGATGTTTGCAGTCACACTTGAAGACCTCCAATTCGATCCAGTTGGCGATCAAATCCCGCTCCGCCTGGGTCGGCTGCGGCTTGTTCTCGGGGGGCATTTCGCGCGTGCGCACGTGGTGCAGAATTTTCCCCCAGGTTTTCCGATCGTTCTGGATGGCCGCCTCGTCCTGGTAGGCGTCGAGCGCCAGGTCAGCCTTTTTCTTCCCGTTCCCGTGGCAGGTGTAGCAATATTTCTCCAGGAGGGGCCGCACGCTTTTTCCGTAGGTCGGTGCCGCCTGCGCGGACGCCAAAACCAGCAGCGCGCAAAAAAAGAATAAAACGGAGCGTAATGGCATGGTCTCAAATCCTTGACTAAGCCAATTGGCCTGATCTGTCCAGCTACGACAGGAAAGAGCAAATGTACTCGCAGATCCCCGACGGCACCTCGATGTCGAATCCGGATTTTGCAGGCACCTCGAAGGCCTGGCCGGCACCAAAGGATTTCAAGCTGTCTTGCCCGTCGAGTTTCACCGAGCACTGGCCGGCGACAATTTCCATCCGCTCGGCGAGGTCGGTTCCAAAGTGATACTTGCCCGGGTAAATCAAACCCAGCGTTTTTTTTGCGCCATCAGGGAAAAGCACGCTATGGCTGACCACCCGGCCGTCAAAATAGAGGTTGGCTTTGGTTACGGCAGTAACCCCGTTGAATTGTGCCGGCACGGAGGACATGGAGGGCAAGTTTTTGGATCCGCCGAAAATTGTCAAGTTCGCCGTGTTCCTGTGTTCGCGGTGTTCCTGCCGGTCATTCTATCGCCAGCCCCTGGGGATCGGCCTGAAGCAGCGGCTTGAGGCTCAATTCGCCCGCGGCATTTTTCTCCAGTTGTTGGATCTTTATTTCGGCCTCCGCCAGCTTGGCCTGGCAAATCTTGGACAGCTTCGTTCCTTCCTCGAACCGCGCCAACAATGTCTCCAGCGGCAGATCGTCTGCCTCCATCGATTCCACAATCGCTTCGAGCTTGTGCAATGCCTCTTCAAACGGCATTTCCGAGCCGGCGGCTGAGTTCTTTACTGCTTTGGACATGGGCGGAAAATAGTGTAACCCCAAGGGCGCGTCGAGTGCTTAGTCGCCAATCGCACGCAAGATATGTTGCCCCGACATCGACAAAGGAATAAAAGCATCCCATGCAATTGCGCCCGCCCGATGAGAGTCATTCCCAGCCAGCCCGGGGCCCGCGACGGGTGACGGGGCCCCACGTGGCGCTGCTGTTGTTGTTTGGGCTGGGCGTGTTCATCGCGGCCGTGGTGCTGCTGCCGGGAACACCTGACAAGCCGGTCGCCGCGGCGAAACTCAAATCCGCCGCCAGCGCCGCGCCGAACCAAGAGGTGCGTGACGCGACGAATGAATACCAGCGCGGCGAGAAACTGGCGCATACCGTGTGCGTCAGTTGCCACCTGTTTCCGGAGCCGACCTTATTGGATCGGGTCACGTGGGCCATGGATGTCCTCCCCCATATGGAGAATTGGCTGGGCTTGGTCGAGCCCGATTTCAATGCCACCCCCGGCGGGGAGCGCGTGAAGGCGGCCAAGATATATCCCGATTCCCCCGCCATCAGCGCCGAGGAATGGCGGGCCATTTGCACCTATTATCTGGAAGCGGCACCGGCGCGTTTTTTGCCGCCCACCGATCGCCCGAAGCTCGGAACAGACTTGCGACAATTTAAAGCCAGCAGAGCCAAATACCGGCAGTCAACCCCCGGCACCACGCTGCTAAAAATCGATGAAACCAATCATAAAATCTACGTGGGCGACTTCGAGACAAAGACCTTGAGCATTTTGAATTCCCGCGGGGAAGTTGAGTCCACGCTGCCAGTGGAGAGCGCGCCGGTAAACTTGCACATTCGACCGGATGGCTTGTATGTCACCTTGATCGGCGGTCTCGCCCCATCGGATCTGGCGGAGGGAAAATTGCTCAAGTTGCAAACCACTGAATCCGGATCCATGCGTACCAACGTGGTCCTCACCGGCTTGGCCCGTCCGAGCGACGTGGTGATTGCCGATTTGAATGGTGACGGGCGGGACGACCTGCTCGTTTGCAATTACGGCAATATCCTCGGCCATTTGAGCTGGTTTGAAAACCTGGGCGACGGAAAATACGAGGAACATATTTTGATCAACCGGCCCGGTGCCATCAAAGCTTATGCCCATGACTTTAATGGTGATGGGCGGTTGGACATCATCGTGCTCATGGCTCAGGCGCGCGAGGGTATTTATATCCTGTACAACGAAGGCGACGGCAATTTTCGCGAAACCACCGTCGTGGAATTTCCCCCTTCCTGGGGCTCGTCCTATTTTGAAATGGCCGACTTCAACGGCGACGGATACCCCGACCTGCTGGTGACCAACGGCGATAACGGCGACCTTACCACCGTGATGGCTCCGTTAAAGAAATATCACGGCATCCGAATCTTTCTTAATGATGGAAAAAATCATTTCAAAGAAGCCTGGTTTTTTGGCATGAATGGCGCCTACAAGGCGGTCGCCCGGGATTTTGACCACGATGGCGACCTGGACATTGCCGCCATCTCCTTCTTTCCTGATTATTTGCACACCCCGCGGGAGAGTTTCATCTACTTCGAAAACATCGGGGGCAAAGGCAAGTTGCAATTCAAGCCCGTTTCCTTTCCGGAGAGTTTTTCCGGGCGTTGGATAACCATGGATGTCGGCGACCTGGACGGCAACGGCAAGCTTGATATTGTGCTGGGCGCTTTCAACAACGGGCCGGGCTTCGTGCCCAGCGCACTTACAGAAGGCTGGAAGACCATGGGTGCCTCCGTCCTGATCCTTAAGAACACCGTCGCCAAATAGTGTGCCCGAGG
>JAYUBJ010000410.1:0-5024 GCA_043740915.1 Verrucomicrobiota bacterium | reverse complement strand
TGGGACCGTCCTTGGGTGTGGCGCCGGCGGGGACATGAATGTGGATGTCGTGCTTGTCGTAGTCATGCACGTCGAGGTGGAGCTGTTTGGCCTGGCTGCGCAGATGGCTCAAGCCGGTTTGCGCGCTTTCCTTCATCACGTCACCGAGCGAGCCGGTCAGGATCAGGTTGCCCTTGCCGGGCATGCGCGTGGCCTCGATGAACAAGATTTCCCCGCCCACCGGCGTCCAAGCCAGTCCGGTGGCGATCCCACACTCGGTGATGGTCTCGGCCGTTTCGGAAATGAAACGCGGCGATCCGAGATAGCTGGCCAGTAGAGCGGGCGAGAGGGTCAACCGCCGCTTCGCGCCGCGACCGGAGACGATCTTGCGGACCGCCTTGCGGGTCAGGTTGGCGATTTCACGTTCCAACTGGCGCACGCCGGCTTCCCGGGTGTAGTCCTGAATGAGCCGCCGCAACGTGGGGTCGGGGAATCTCACCTGCTCGCGATTCAGTCCGTGTTCCTCCAATTGGCGCGGCACGAGGTGGCGCTTGGCGATGTGCAGTTTCTCAGTGGCGGTGTAACTGGGCAACTCGATGACCTCGAGCCGGTCGCGCAGGGCCGGATGAATCGGGTCGAGCCAGTTGGCGGTCGTAATAAAGAGCACGTGCGACAGGTCGAAAGGCAGGTCGAGGTAGTTGTCGGTGAACGTATGGTTTTGTTGCGGATCCAGTACCTCCAGGAGGGCCGCCGCCGGGTCGCCGCGGAAATCCGCGCCGACCTTGTCCAGTTCATCGAGGAGGATGACCGGGTTGTTGCTCTCCACCCGGCGCAAACTTTGGAGGATGCGTCCCGGCATCGCGCCGACATAGGTGCGACGATGGCCGCGGATTTCCGCCTCGTCGCGCATGCCCCCAAGGGAAATGCGCGCGAATTTCCGGCCCAACGCATCGGCCACGCTCCGGCCCAGCGACGTCTTGCCCACGCCGGGGGGGCCGACCAGGCACAGGATCGGGCCTTTGAGTTTGTTTTTTAGTTTGATGACCGCCAGGTATTCGAGCAGCCGGTCTTTTATTTTGCTCAACCCGTAGTGTTGCTCGTCCAACAAACGCGCGGCGGCGGGCAGGTCGAGCTTGTCCTCCGTCGATTTGCTCCAGGGCAGGTTGGCGATCCAATCAAGATAATTCCTCGTGATGGTGTACTCGGCGACCGCGGGCGGCGTTTGCTGCAAACGCTCGAGTTCTTTCAAGGCCACCTTTTTGGCATCGGGCGGCAGATTGTTCTTCTCAATCCGCTCGCGCAGGCTGGCCACCTCGGCGGAGTTCGTGTCGGTCTCCCCCAATTCCCGTTGAATGGCGCGGATTTGTTCGCGCAGAAAAAAATCGCGCTGGCTCTTCGACATGGAGGTGGCGACGTCGCGCTGGATTTTTGAACCCAGCGTCAAGACCTCCAGCTCGCGGCCCAACAGCGGCAACAGGCGGGTGAGGCGTTCCTTGACGTTGGTGATTTCGAGCAGGTGCTGGCGCTCCTCGAGGTTTAGGTTCAGGTTGCCGGCCATCAAATCCGCCAGCTTGCCGGGCGATTCGGTGTTGAGCGCGTTGATCTTTACCTGGTCAGTCAGGGCCGGGGATAGGCTGATGACCTCCTGAAACTGCTGCGAGGCGTTGCGGGCCAGTGCGGTCAGCTCGGTCGAGTCCTCCACCACGTCCCGCATTACTTCCGATTTCGCCCGCAAGTAGGGTTCCTGGGATTCGAAGGACTTGATGTGAAATCGGCGCAAGCCCTCCACCAACACGCGCACGGTGTTGTCCGGATATTTCAGCATCTTGAGGACGCGCGCCGCGCAGCCGTGCGACCACAAATCTTCCGGGCGCGGATTTTCCACCTCGGGCCGGCGCTGCAAGACCAGCCCCACAAAGCGGTCACCGCCGACCACGTCATTGATGAGCCGGATGCTTTGGGCTGATTCCACCAGGAGCGGGGCCACCATGCCGGGAAAGATGACGATGTCGGCGAGGCCGAGGATGGGCAGGACCTCGGGCAGGGATTTGGCGGTCAACCGTGGGGCAGGTGATTCCGTGCCGCCGGTGGAAGTGCCCAAAATGCTGATGAATTCGGTGTCTGGTGAGGCCATGGTATCGACAATTCACCCTTTAGATGCCGCCGCGGAAAAAAAGTTCAGATTATTTAATTGCCGGCGGAGACTACCGCCACCGCCACCCGCTTTTTGGAGGATCGCGCCTGAACTGGAACGTCGATTCTCAGAAATCCATTTTGGTAGGCTGCCTGCGCCCGACGGAGATCGTAGCCGCGCGGCAACTCGATCACCCGCTCGAACGTCCCGTAATTAATGTCCATGGCCAGGAAGGTGCATTTGGAAGTGCGGCAGCCATCCGGGCGATGGCCGCTGATCTTGAGCAACCGGCCCTCGACCGTGAGTTCCAAATCCTCGCGGCGCATGCCGGCCAGTTCCACTTTGATCACCAAGCCTTCGTCCGTGACATACACATCGGTGTTGGGCGACCAATGGGCCTCGGAAGCAAAGTCACGGTCTCGCGTGGGGTGAGGATATTTCAAGAAAATCAGCGACGCACTGGCTTTGCACATGGCCATATTGGATTGGGTAAGACTAGGTCAGACTCTTGAGAGTTGCAATGCGGGGTTTACTTCATTTTGACGAGGATCTCAGGCCGTTCGCCTTTGCGCCGTCGGAAGACAATGGAATTTTTTGATCCGGACGAATGGCTGCCGGAACAACCGCAATGGGTGTCCCGCTCAAAACTGAATTTGCGACGCTGAAACCGGCTGCGCAGAAATAACGCCGCCGTGACCGTCACAATGCATAATGCCGCTGCTTGCTGCCAGTCCATAGGCGCAAGATAGCCCAAATCACGTCGGGCGCAACTAGGATGTTTAGCACTAGGATGTTTAGCAACCGGCTGCCGGATCGACGGATCGCCGTTGGCAGCCGGGGGACGTTCGTTTAGTCTGCCGGGATGCTTGCCCCAATTTTTGTCACCGGCACCGGGTTACGCATGCTTTTGGTGGAAGCCAGTACGGTGCATGGCTGCACTTTCACGCATGAAAAACCCAAACGGCTGTCGGCCGAGATCGTTCACGCGCTCCAGCCGCATCTGCGGGCGGCGCTTTGACCGGGGCCGCGCGGCGGTTCAACCGCACAATGCCTGGGTGAGGGTCACGAATTGTTCCAGACTGGCGGCTTCCGCGCGAATTTGCGCGGGCAATCGCGCCTGTGTAAAGGCCCGTTGCAATGTTTCCACCGGCCAATCCTCCTTGAGCAGCTTAAACATCATTTTGCGCCGTTGCGAAAAGGCGCGTTTGACAATCTTTGTGAAGACTTGAGTTTGCCCGGCATTCAGCAGGGGTTCCGGTCGGCGTATCAGCGTGACGCAGGCGGAGTCCACGTCCGGCACCGGAAAAAAACACGTCGCCGGGATTTTGAACAACCCTTTTGGCTGGTAACTCAATTGAACCAATAACGCGAGCAAGCCGTAATCGCGGTCGCCTGCCTGCGCGACGAGGCGCTGCGCCACCTCCAACTGCAACGTGGCCACGAGGCGCTGCGGTCCACGTGCGCCCTGAGCCAGTTCGACCAGGATCGGCGAGGCAACGGAGTAGGGGAGGTTGGCCACCAACTTCCAGTCCGACCAATCGGCGGGCTCGCGGCGCAAAAATTCCAGCGCGTCATCGTGCCGCAAAATAAAATGGCGGGCTTCGCGGAAGCGGTTTTGAAGAAAGTCCACCAGCCGTCGGTCCATTTCAATCGCCAGTACTTCGCCGGCCTGGGCCAGCAACAATTCGGTCAGCGGCCCGAGCCCCGGGCCGATTTCCAGGACTTGGTCGCCCGGGCGCAGCTCGGCGGCCGCCACGATGCGCCGAAGCTGGTTGCCATCGTGCAGAAAATTCTGACCCAGCGACTTCGTGAGCTGAATGCCGCCGGCACTGAGGATTTGCCGCATTTCGGAAAGCGTCATAGGGAGGGGTGTTTGGAACAACTCTGTATCTTTGTGCCTTCGTGGTTCATTTTATTTTTGCTTCAGCACCCGGCCCAATTCATCCACCGCCCGCCGCAACTGCGCTTCTGAAATCGTGAGTGGTGGTGTGAAGCTGATCACGTTGCCGTGCTCTCCTTCGGGCAGCAAAATGAAACCGCGATGCAGCATCGCCTTGATGACGCGCATCGTCTCGGCGGTGGCAGGCGAGCCATCGGGAAGCAGCAATTCCAGTCCGGCCATCAAACCCATCCCGCGCGCGTGACAGACAAATCTGGTCTGTGAATTGTGAATCTTAGGTAGCAGTTCGTGCCGCAGCACTTTGCCCAATTGCTCGCTGCGCTCGACGAGTTTCTGGCGACGAATTTCCGCGATCTGGGCCAGCGCCATCGCGCAGCCGACAGGGTGTCCGAGGAAGGTGCTCGTGTGAATGGCTTCGCCCGTCGAAGCCGGCCAGGCGGCGTCCATCAAGTCCGCCTTCCCGACGCAGGCCGACAAAGGAAATCCGCCGGTCAACGCTTTGCCGAGGCAAATCAAATCGGGCACCACTCCGCTGTGCTCGCAGGCGAACCATCTCCCCGTGCGTCCAAAACCGGTGAAGATCTCGTCGAGGATGAGCAACACGCCGTGCTCGTTGCACAGACGGCGGAGCAATGGGAGAAACTCCGGCGGCGGGAGATTGATGCCGCCCCTTGACTGTACCGGCTCCACGAGAATGGCACCGATCTTTTTGCGGCGGAGGATGCGACGAATGACCGCCTCCACTTCGTTGCAGCCGACGTGAGGAGGATCCAAACTATTTTCAATTTTAGAATGAGCCTCCTCACGTCGGCGGCTACGGAAAGAAGTGGGGAACGGTGCAAAAAATCCAAACTCACCCAGCTGCGAGCGGAAAGGAGCGCGGAAATATTCGCGATGCGTGGCGTTGAGCGCGCCATAACCAAGGCCGTGGTAAGCGCCGGTGAAGGCGATGACGCCAGTCTTTCCGGTCGCGAGCAGCGCGGTTTTGAGCGCGGCCTCAACCGCCTCAAA
>JAYUBJ010000409.1:0-5027 GCA_043740915.1 Verrucomicrobiota bacterium | reverse complement strand
ATCCCCTGACGACGTGCATCGTGGCCGGGGACAAGTTGGACGACGAGCCCTGCGTCTTCGAGTATCAAGGCCGGCAAATCAAACTTTGCTGCAACGGCTGCAAGAAGGATTTCGACAAAGAACCGGCCAAGTTCATCAAGAAACTTGAGGAAGCGGAAAAGAACCTCAAGAAATAGCGCAGTCCCCATGCAACAGCAACGAACATCACCCGGTTTCAGCCCGGCCGCCAAATCGGCGCTGGCCGGAATGATGGTGTTGTTGCTGCTCTGGCTCGCCACGTTCGCCGCCACCTCGGCGTTCCATCAATCGCTGCACGCGGATGCGGATACGGGCGGCCATCACTGTGTCATTTGCGTTTTCGCCCATGGCCAGGTGGACACCGCCAGCGTGGGTGGATTGACCGTTCTCTTCATTGCTTTCTGCGTCGGGCTGGTGCCGCTGGCCCGGCAGTTGATGCTTTCTTCCATTGATCTCCGGCTCGCTCCGAGCCGCGCCCCGCCCCGCTTCCCCGCTCCCTCCGCCCGTTAGTTCCTGTTCGATAGTCCAGTTGTGAACCCGGCCCAGCCAGCATTTGGCTGCCCACATTTCGGAGAAGCCATGAAACTTTATAAATTAATAGGGTGGTCGTCTGCCCTTTGCTTGTGCGCGATGCCGCTACAGGCCCAGACGGCAAATGAAGTGGAGCAGTTGAAAAAACAGGTGCGGCAGTTGCAGGACAATTTTGAGAAAATCCAGCGTGAACAGTCGGCGCAAATCGAGGCATTGAAACGGCAAATCGAGTCGCTGCAACAACCGTTGGCGAAATCACCGACGCCGACTGCCGCCCTCGATGACGTGGCGAAGCCGCCGGGGGGCGCTGCGACCGCGTCACGGCCGGTGGATTTGACACCACGCTGGTCACCGGCGGAGGGCCTGCGCATCGGCGGCAGCAAGAGTTACGTGGACATCTCGTTCGACGCGCTATTCGCGGCGGGAGGTTCCACCTCGCCGAACATCGGCACGCTGCAACAAGGCGGGCACGATCCGACGCAACGCGGCTTCACCGTACAGAACCTGGAGATGACGCTCGCCGGCAACGTGGATCCTTACTTCCGCGGCCAGGCGAACCTCGTGTACCAAATCAACCCGCAGGGCCAGTCCACGTTTGAGGCCGAGGAAGCCTATTTGGAATCGCTTTCGCTGCCGGGAAATTTTCAGGTCAAAGCCGGCCAGTTCTTCACCGAGTTTGGCCGGCTCAATCCGACGCATCCGCACACCTGGACCTTTGTGGACGCGCCCCTGGTGAACAACCGGTTTCTCGGCTCGGACGGACTGCGCAATCCGGGCGCGCGATTGTCGTGGTTGCTACCCACGCCCTTTTATTCGGAACTCTACTTCACCGTGCAAAACAGCCAGGGCGAAACCGCGCACAGCTTTCGCAATGACAACGCCGACGCGCCGTTTTTCGGCCGCCTCACGGCGCAACGTCCGGTGACGTCGTTCGGCGATATGCTGTTCACGCCCCGCTACGCCGCGTCGTTCGATCTCACGGAAAACCAGGTGCTGCTCGCCGGCGCGTCGGCGGCGTTCGGACCGAACGGCTCCGGCCCGCACGCGGACACCCAGATTTACGGGGTGGACTGGTTCTGGAAATGGAAGTCACCGCATCACCACGGCGGTTTCCCGTTTGTCTCGTGGCAAACCGAGGCGATGATGCGGCGCTACCAGGCAGGCGCGTTCAATTGGGACCTCAACGGAAACGGGGCCGTGGATCCGGGCGAGCACGATCTCGATGCCAACGGCGTGCCGGACGTGCTCAAGCGTGAGACACTCCGCGATTACGGATTCTATTCGCAGGTTGCTTACGGCTTCAAACCGGGCTGGGTCGCGGCGCTGCGCGGTGATTACCTCACCAGCGACCTCGGGGATTACGAGCGGTTGTTCGGGCGCGACCCCGAGCGCGCCGGGCGCTGGCGTATCTCTCCGAACTTGACCTGGTTTCCCAGTGAGTTCTCCAAGCTTCGCCTGCAATACAACTACGACTGGCGGGACGGCATCGGCCCCGACCATTCGTTCTGGCTGCAACTCGAGTTCATGCTCGGCGCGCACGGAGCCCACAAGTTTTGAACCCGGATGGACACCAATTGACACCTGCTGAATTATGAAAAATATCTTAATCACCTCTTGCGCACTGTTGCTGGCGTTTACCGCGCAAGCCAAACTCAACGTCGTCGCCACCACGCCCGATTTCGGCTCCATTGCCAAAGAAATCGGCGGGGACCGCATCGACCTGACGACCCTCGCCAAACCGACCGAAGACCCGCATTTCGTGGACGCCAAGCCGAGCTTCATCGTGAAGCTCAACCGCGCCGATGCGCTCATCGAGGGTGGCGCGGAACTGGAAATTGGCTGGCTGCCGCCGCTGCTCGAAGGCGCCCGCAATCCGAAGCTTGAAGCCGGCAAGCCGGGCCGCGTCGCCTGCGCCGAGGGCATTCAATTGGTCGAAGTGCCCGGCACGCTCGACCGCGCGAAGGGCGACATCCACGCCGCGGGCAACCCGCATTACACGACCGATCCGATGAACGCGAAGGTGGCGGCGGCGCACATTGCTGATGCGTTCAGCCAGCTGGACCCGAAGTCCGCGGATTTCTTCCGTGCAAACGCGAAGAGGTTCAGCGACCGCCTCGATGCCAAGCTTGCCGAGTGGCAGAAGTTGCTCGCGCCGTTCAAGGGCAAACCCATCGTGACCTACCACAATTCATGGCCGTACTTCGCGAAGCGGTTTGAGTTAGACATGACTTTGTTTCTCGAACCTAAACCGGGCATTCCACCGACTCCCGCGCATCTGGCCGAGGTCATCACCAAGATGAAGGCCGGGCACATCCGGCTGATCGTCGTGGAGCCGCACCTCTCCCGTAAGACCGCTGAGGCCGTCGCGATTCACACCGACGCGCAGTTGCTCGACTTCGCGCCGTATCCGGGCGGCGGCAAAGGTGCGGGTGAGGGTTACATTGAATGGATGGATTCGCTCATCCACGCGCTGGTAAAGGGATTCGAAGCAACCCAGTAACCCTACTGTAGCGGCGGTCTCTGACCGCCGATTGCGCTTTCACAAATAAATTTAGCGACGGCTACCAACCGTCACCACAAAAGAAAAAATCATGGAAGAATTTTTCAGCATCATGAAGTGGCCGCTCATCGCGAGCCTGCTCCTGCCCGGGTTGCTCGTGTATCTCGGCCTGCACATTGTGCGCCGTGAAATCATTTTCGTGGATCTCGCCCTCGCCCAAGTGGCGGCGCTGGGTGCGTGTGTCTCCATTCTCCTGAAGCACGAGGCGCACGACTGGCAGACTTACGCCTGGTCAGCGGGATTCACACTCATTGGCGCGGTGATTTTTACCTTCACCCGCTCCAAGGCGCGTCATCAGGTTCCGCAGGAGGCCCTCATCGGCATCGTCTATGTGGTCGCCGCGGCTGCCGGCATCCTGCTTCTGAGCAACAGCCCCAACGGCAATGAGGAACTGCGCCACACCCTCGTCGGCGACCTCCTGCATTTGCAAAAGCCCGGTGATGTTTTCAAACCCTTCGCACTCTACCTTGTCATCGGCGCGGTTCACTACGTTTTCCGCCGGCAGTTTTTCCTGCTCTCGTTCGAGCCGGATCGCGCGGCGGCGGAAGGTTTGTCCACTCGTTGGTGGGATTTTGTTTTCTACGCTTTGTTTGGCGCGGTAGTGACGACGTTCGTCCAGATCGGCGGCGTGCTGATGGTGTTCTCCTACCTGATCGTGCCGGCGGTCTGCGCAAATTTTCTCGCCCGCAAGCTGGGCTCGCTGCTGTTGATTGGCTGGCTCGTCGCGACCCTCGCGAGCGTGCTGGGTCTGTACGGTTCTTACAAATTTGATCTGCCCACCGGTGCCGCCATTGTTTGCTCGCTCGGGGTAGCCCTCGTAATCGTTGCCATCATCGCCCGCTTCCGCCCGGTGCCTTGACCCGGTGGGGAGAGACTCCGTCGAACCCTATCTCGAGCGCAGCGAGGCGAGCAGACTCGTGCCTCCTGCGTCGGCAGTCAGGGCTCGACAGAGTCTCACCCCACCAGGTTGATTGGCCTCGCGAAGTGTGGCCGGAATGCAATGCCTCACGCGTCGCATCGCTCCAAACCGTAGCCGCAACCTTCAGGTTGCGCTCCCGTGTGCAAATGGCCTGGTTCGTTCGTCCGCGCAAGCGCAACCTGAAGGTTGCGGCTATCAATCAGCGGTGCCGGGAAAATATCTTTTCCCACAGCCACGTGACACCTATGCTTGCGTTTGAAAACACCGTGCGCTGAACTTGCATGAACCCCATCCCCGACCATCCCTTGCTCGACCCCCTGAAACTGATCCGCCCGCGCCGCCGCATCGAGGGCATCTCGGCGATTCTGCTGCCGTTTCAGTCTAATGGCGACGTGGATTGGGCCGGGTTTTCCGCGCACGTGCGTCGCACCTCACAAGCCGGTCTCACTCCTGCGGTCAACATGGACACCGGCTTCGTAAACCTGATCGACAACGCCACCCGGCGCCGCGCGCTCGAGTTGACGCGCGCAGAACTTGGCGGCGACCCCTTCGTCGCAGGCGCGTTTGTTTGCGACCAGCCCGGAGCCGCGTTCAACCTCGACGCCTATGCGCGCCAGATGGAAATGATCCAATCACACGGCGGCACGCCGGTGGTTTTTCAATCCTACGGACTCACCAGTCAGCCGGACGACGGCATCGTCGCCGCCTACAGCACCCTGGCAAAACATGCCCCGCGCTTCATCGGTTTCGAACTCGGCCAAATGTTCGCACCCTTCGGAAAAATATATTCGTTGGAAGTTTATCGCGGTCTGATGGGCATCCCTGCGTGCATTGGCGCGAAACATTCCTCGCTGCGCCGTGATCTCGAATGGCAGCGGCTCGCCCTGCGCGATGCGACGCGGCCGGACTTCCGGGTTTACACGGGCAACGACCTCGCCATCGACATGGTGATGTATGGCAGCGATTACCTGCTCGGCCTGAGCACCTTCGCGCCGGACG
>JAYUBJ010000408.1:0-15493 GCA_043740915.1 Verrucomicrobiota bacterium | reverse complement strand
ATCTTTCCCGCTGGGATGAAGGAAGTCCCGTCTTGGATCATGGGAAGCGCAATGGCCAGCCGAGGATGACCATTCCGATTTGCGGTGCCAACCATGTGAACCCCAAACCCACGCGTCCGCCCGTCGCCGCGAAATCCGTCGCGCCGGGGAATTCAAATGCGCCGGTTCCGGCATGGCCAAATCCCAAAGCGGCTCCCGTTTCCCACGGGCCAGCATCCCTCAACCGTGCGATTTCAGCCCAAGCAACTCCTTTGTCTGGGAATCTCCCGGAAGCCCTGCGTGCCACGCGGGAGAGTCTGGCGTCAATGCAACGGCTTCAGGAACAGACCGCGCAATTGCATCGGCAATTCCTGGAAGGCCAGGAGGCGGCCCAGCGAACTTTCCAGGCCTTGCTCGAACAGCAGCAGCGGATGATCTTTGGGGCGCCCGCTCCGCAAACCTTGGCGGCCTCGATCAAACCGATGGCTCCCGCGCCGGGGTCGCCGGCCCCAACACTGCCGGCCCCGGTTGAAATACCAAAAGCGACCCCACGGCCCGCCCACGCCCAACCGGCACGGGTCGCCGAAGTTTTGTTGGCCGTGGTTTCAGAGAAGACCGGTTACCCGACGGAAATGCTGAATTTGGAAATGGGTTTGGATTCGGATCTGGGCATCGATTCCATCAAGCGCGTGGAAATCATGTCGGCGTTGCAGGAGAAACTTCCGGATGCACCGGTGATCAAACCCAGCCATTTGGGAACCTTGCAAACTTTGCAGCAGGTCGTGGATTTCCTCTGTAGTGGCAACGCATTGGAATCTGGGGATCAAGGGGTGGTTTCGCCGCAGTCGGATTTGGCTGCGAGTCAGGTGGCGGCAACACTCTTGGATGTCGTTTCTGAAAAAACCGGTTACCCAACCGAAATGCTTAATTTAGGAATGGGTTTGGATTCAGACCTGGGCATCGATTCCATCAAGCGCGTCGAGATCATGTCGGCGCTGCAGGAGAAACTTCCGGATGCCCCGGTGATCAAGCCGAGTCATTTGGGAACGCTACAGACTTTGCAGCAAGTCGTAGATTTTCTCTGCGCTAGCGCGGCGACGGAATCGATGGAGCCAGGTGTGGCCGTGTCCAGACCTGGCTTGGGCGCGGAAGAGGTGGCCACAACGCTGTTGGGGGTCGTGTCCGATAAAACCGGTTACCCGACCGAGATGTTGAATCTGGAAATGGGTTTGGATTCCGATTTGGGAATTGATTCCATCAAGCGCGTCGAGATCATGTCGGCGCTACAGGAGAAACTGCCCGGTGCGCCGGTCATCAAGCCCAGCCAGTTGGGAACACTGCGAACCTTGCAGCAAGTGGTGGACTTTCTTTGTGGTGGCGCGGTTGAAGCCCCGGCGATCCCGCCGGCCGCACCCGCGGTCGAGCCGCCGAGATTAGCCCTGGCGCCCACGCCGGAGTCGGGGTTGGACCGGCAAATCCTCGAAGCAGTGGCGTTGAATGGACGGCACACGAGCCAGGCCGTTCAGCTCAAGGCGGGCAGTGAAATCTGGCTGACGGATGATGGCTCGGAACTGGCCGCCCTCCTGGAGCAACTGCTGAATCGTCGGGGCCATCCGGTGCATCGCGGCACATTGACGGCATTACGAGCCAACTCGCCGCTCGCAGCGCTGGGTGGATTGATCATCCTCGCTGCCGCTGGAAAAAATAGTGACGCGTTCCTGTTGGAGGCGTTCCGGCTGCTGCAACACGCCGGCCCCGCACTGCGGCATGCCGGACAAAACGGTGGCGCGATCTTTGCCACCGTCTCCCGTCTGGACGGTGCGTTTGGTCTGGCGCAATTGAACGGTCATAGTGACCCGCTCACCGGCGGCTTGGCGGGCCTTGCCAAGACAGCGCGGCATGAATGGCCGGAAGTCCACTGCCAGGCGCTCGATTTGGACGCGGAATTCGGAGGACTGGAGGCAGCCGCGCAAGCCATCGTCGAGGAGCTTTTCCGCGGCGGACCGGTGGAAGTGGGGATCGCGAAAGATTCCCGGTCCACCTTGGAGTTGCGATCCTTGCCACTCGTCCAAAACGGCAGCCACCCGCCGATTCTACCGGGCGAGGTGATCCTGATTTCCGGCGGCGGCCGGGGCGTGACGGCCGAGACCGCGCTCGCGTTGGCGAAAGCCTTTCAACCGACGATCGCCATTTTCGGTCGCAGTGCCGCACCGGAAGTGGAACCAACCTGGCTGAATGCGTTGAAGGAGGAAGCGGAAATCAAAAGGGCCATTCACGCCCGGCTGAACGGCTCGGCCAGTCTGAAAACGGTGGAAACGCATTTCCGGAGATGGATGGCCAACCGCGAGATGCTGGCCAACTTTGCTCGCCTGGAAGCCGCCGGGGCAAAGGTCATCTACTGTTCTCTGGATGTCCGCCGCGCAGCCGACGTGCAAGTGGTAGTCGATGACATCCGCCAAGCTCACGGTCCGATTCGCGGGATTGTCCACGGGGCAGGTGTGCTGGCGGACAAACGTATCGAGGACAAATCCGAGGAACAATTCACGGAAGTTTATTCGACGAAGGTCGCAGGCCTGCAAGCCTTGTTGGCCGCGACTGCCCGCGATGATTTGAAAATCCTGGCGTTGTTCTCCTCCTACACCGGCCGCCATGGCCGGACGGGCCAGGTGGACTACGCCGTCGCCAACGAAGTCATGAACAAGTTTGCGCAGGTCGAAGCCCGCCGACGTCCGGCCTGCCGTGTGGTGTCGGTCAACTGGGGACCGTGGAATGGCGGCATGGTGTCACCGTCGCTGCGAAATCTCTTTGAACGGGAGGGCGTGGGGCTGATCGACCTGACTGCCGGGGCGGAGCACCTGGTGCAGGAACTTTCGGGTGGCGGCGAGCGCGCCGTGGAAGTGGTGGTCATGGCACGGCCGCCCAAAGTGGATTTGGAAACGACTCCGACGCGCCCGGGCGCCACGACGGCGACGGTTGCTTTCGAGCGCGAGGTTTCCGTGGCGCAACTGCCCTGCCTCGCGTCGCATGTTCTGGATGGCCGCGCGGTGCTGCCCATGGCCATCATCATCGAGTGGTTGGCCCACGGTGCCCTCCACGGAAATCCCGGCCTGGCATTTTGCGGGCTGAATGATTTAAGAATCTTCAAAGGCGTGGTGCTGGATCCCAAAAAAAATTGCTCCGTGCGCGTGCTCACCCACCGCCCGCGCACGGCAGGGGAAGCACTCATTGTGCCCGTGGAACTAGCCGGCTTGGAAAATGGAAAGACCGTTCTTCACGCACGCGCGGAAATCGTGTTGTCCGCGAAGCTTCCCAAAGCCCAGCCTCATTTCTCCGAGGTGAAACTGCCGCCGGACGCGCGCGGGCAATCGGCCATTTACGGGGCGGACGGTTTGTTTCATGGGCGCGATTTTCAGGGGATCGAAAAACTCGAAGGCTGCGGCACGCAGGGCACCACCGCCCACGTCAATGCGGCTCCCGCGCCAAAGCATTGGCTTGCGCAACCGCTCCGGAACACTTGGATCACCGATCCGCTGGTGCTGGACGGCAGTTTTCAACTGATGATCTTGTGGAGTCTGGCGCAGCGCAACTCCCCTTCCCTGCCCTGCGCCGCCGCCAAGTACCGGCAGTTCAAGAACCGTTTCCCGAAAGAAGGCGCGCGGGTGGTGGTTCAAATCACGAGCAACGCACCGCACCGGGCGACCGCCGACATCGAGTATCTCGACGCGAAAGGCCAGTTGATTGCCCGCCTGGACGGTTACGAATGCGTCATTGACGATTCACTCAAAGCCGCCTTCCGTCGGAACCAACTGGCCCGTTGAACATGAAGTCGTCCCAGCCGATCGCCATCGTCGGAATGGGTGGGATTTTTCCCGGCGCCGCCACGCTGGCGGAATTCTGGAACAACATCGTCAAGGGCGTTGATTCCGCGCAAGAAGTGCCTGAAGGGCGGTGGTTGTTGCGCCCGGAGGACGCCTGGGATTCCCGGCCCGCCACCGCGGATAAAGTGTATTCCAGTCGCGGCTGTTTCATTGAAGGGTTCAAGCTCGACGCCACGGGCCTCGACCTTTCGCCCGAGTTTCTCGCCGGCTTGGATCCGCTGTTCCACCTGATCTTGCACGCGGGACGCGCCGCGTTCCACGACGCCTCGATGAAGCAGGTGGAGCGCAGTCGCATCGGCGTCATCCTCGGGAATATCGCGCTGCCCACGGAGAGTTCCTCCGCATTGGGTGAGGAAATCTTTCGCCCTTTGTTTGAAGAACAACTGTTCGGCAAGAATCAGCAGCGGACTTCACCGGGCACCCACCCCATCAACCGCTACGTCGCCGGGCTGCCCGCGGGCGTCCTGGCCAAGGGGCTGGGCTTGGGCGGCGGCAGTTGCACACTCGATGCCGCCTGCGCCTCCTCGTTCTATGCGCTGAAACTTGCCTGTGACGAACTGCACGCCGGCCGGGCCGACGCCATGCTCACCGGGGGAGCCTCCCGCCCCGACTGCCTTTACACGCAGATGGGCTTTTCACAATTGCGCGCACTGTCGCCCACGGGTCAATGCTCGCCCTTCGATGCCCAAGGGAATGGTCTGCTGGTCGGCGAGGGCGCGGGTATCGTGGTGCTCAAGCGGCTGGCCGACGCCACGCGTGAGGGCGATCATATTTACGCGGTCATCCGGGGCATCGGACTGTCCAACGACGTCGAAGGCAATCTGCTCGCGCCGAGTTCCGAAGGCCAGTTGCGCGCCCTGCGTCAGGCGTACGCACAGGCTGGCTGGACACCGGACGCAGTGGATTTGATCGAGTGCCACGCGACCGGAACGCCGGTGGGAGACGCCGTGGAGTTTGAAAGCCTCACGCGACTCTGGCACGACGCGCCTTGGCGTCCGGCCCAATGCGTGCTCGGCGGCGTCAAATCCAACATCGGCCATTTGCTCACCGGCGCGGGCGCGGCCGGATTGATCAAGGTGCTGCTCGCCCTCCAGGATAAAACGCTGCCGCCAACCGCCCATTTTTCCATGGCCGGTGACAAAATCGCTTTGGCCGGAAGTCCCTTCCAGATTTTGGCGGAAAGCAAACCGTGGGAGCTGCGTTCTGCCAAGACCCCGCGCCGCGCGGCCGTCAGCGCGTTCGGTTTTGGCGGCATCAATGCGCATGTCCTCATCGAGGAGTGGAGCGGGAAACGCGCTGCTCCCCGCACCCACAAATCGCCGGCGAAACGAAAGCCCTGCCCGATCGCGATCGTCGGCATGGACGCGTGTTTCGGTCCGTGGCGCGATCTGCGGGCGTTTCAAGAACGCGTCCTGGGCGGTGGAACTCATGGGGAACCACAAACGCCGACGCGTTGGTGGGGTGCCGGGGCGGACGCATTCAGAGGCTATTATCTTGAGGAGCTAAAAATCCCCACCGACCGCTACCGTATTCCACCCAAAGAACTGGAGGAGATGCTGCCGCAGCAATTGCTCATGCTCCAAGTGGCGGCTGCCGCTTTGCGTGATGCCCAAGCGGGCCAGATGAATTTGCTGCGCACCGGTGTTTTCATCGGCATTGGACTTGATCTGGCCACGACTCATTTTCATTTTCGCTGGTCGTTGCGGAAGCGCGCGCGCCAATGGGCCAAGAAACTTGGGATCCAACTTTCCGAAATCGAACTGGAGCGCTGGAGCGCTGCGCTGCGGGACGCGGCGGGTCCCGCCTTGAACGCAAACCGCACCATGGGCGCGCTCGGCGGCATCGTGGCCAGCCGCCTCGCGCGGGAGTTCCGTATTGGTGGACCCAGCCACACGATTTCCTCCGAGGAATCGTCCGGAATTCGCGCGCTGGAATTTGGGGTCCGCGCGCTGCAACAAGGCGAACTGGACCATGCGCTCGTCGGCGCGGTGGATTTGGCGGGGGATATTCGGGCCGTGCTCGGGACCCATGCGGGCCGGCCTTATTCGTCTAAAGGCCAGGCGCGACCTATGGATGCCGACGCCGATGGCACTGTTCCCGGCGAGGGTGCGGCGGCGGTCATTTTGAAACGGCTTGAGGACGCGGTTCGCGATGGAGACCGGATTTATGCGGTCATCCAAGGCGTGGGCGTGGCCAGCGGCGGCGGCGCGGAAATCCAGGTTCCCACCGCGACCGCTTACAAACATTCGTTGCAACGGGCTTACGCCGACGCGGGTGTCGCGCCGGATTCTGTGGATTACCTTGAAATCCACGGCAGCGGTTTCCCCGATGAAGACCGGATGGAGGCTAATGCTTTGGCGGAGTTCTTTGCGGAATCGCAACGAGTTTCCCCGGTCAAACTCGGCAGCGTGAAAGACGCGGTGGGACACACTGGTGCGGCGGCGGGCTTGGCTTCGTTGGTCAAAGCCAGCCTGTGCCTCTATCAAGAAATCCTTCCGCCCTTACGCGGGATTGAGAATGCGCGCACGGAAATTGCCCCGGCCGGTGGACGTTTCACACTGCCGGCAACGCCCCAGTATTGGCTGCGCGACCGGCAGGACGGCCCACGTCGAGCGGGCGTCAGTTCGTTCAGTCTGGATGGCAACTGCACTCATGTGGTGCTGGCGGCATTTGAGGATCAGGAAACAGCGCTCACCAAGTTGGAGCGCCGCCAACCGCTCGGCGCACGAGGTGAAGGGTTGTTGGTGGTCACGGGTGTTGACGCGGTGCGGTTGCAAACGGAGCTGGATTGTTTGTCACGCTGGTTGAAGACCGGTCCCGAAGGCAACATCGAGTTGCTGGCGCGCAAGTGGTGGCGGGACAACCAGACCAAGGAACGAGGCCGGCTCGCGGTGAGCCTGTGCGCCCGGGATGCGGTGGAGCTCCTCCTGCTCGCAGAATCGGCCCAGCAAGCTTTGGTCAGCGACCCAAAACAGAGGCTCGGCGCGAACAGTCGCCACGGCGCACGGGACAACGAACGGATTATTTTCTCCCCCGAACCATTGGCTGCCGCTGGCCAGATTGCCTTTGTTTTTCCCGGCTCCGGAAATCACTACCCCGACATGGGCCGCGAGCTCGCCTGGCAGTGGCCCGAGATCCTGAGGGAGCAGGACCGGCACAATCAATGCCTCGCCAGCCAGATGGTTCCCGATTCTTTTTGGAATGGCGCTGTCCGCGAATCCAGCAACGAAAATCATCGGGCGATGATTTTCGGCCAGGTCGCGCTGGGCACGCTGGTAAGCGATCTTACCCGGCATTTCGGCATCCAGCCCAGCGCGGTGATCGGCTACAGCCTCGGCGAATCCGCGGGGCTTTTTTCACTGCGCGCCTGGAAGAACCGCGATGAAATGCTCCGCCGCATGAATCAATCGACGTTGTTCACGAGCGATCTCGCGGGCATTTGCAACGCGGTGCGCACGGTCTGGCAGCTCCCGGCCAACCTCCAGGTGGATTGGATTCTCGGCGTGATCGACCGCCCAGCCGAGCTGGTGCGGGAGGCGCTGCGAAACCGCCCGCGGGTTTATTTGCTGATTGTCAATACACCGCAGGAATGTGTGGTCGGTGGTGATCGCGGCGCCATGGATTTGTTCCTGGCAGAACTGGGGTGCAAATGGTATCCGATTCACGGCGTTACCACGGTTCACTGTGAGGTGGCCCGGCCCGTGCAGCAGGCGTATCACGATCTGCACCTTTTTCCGACAACTCCGCCGCCGGGGGTCAGGTTTTACAGCGGCGCCGCAGGCTGCGCCTATGCGGTGAACCGTGAAAGCGCGGCCCATTCCGTCGTAACCCAGGCGCTCGTCGGTGTGGATTATCCGAAAGTCATCCAGGCGGCTTACGACGACGGCGCGCGTGTCTTTCTCGAAATGGGTCCGGGCGGAACGTGCACCCGGATGATCGGGCGAATCCTCGAAGGCCGCGCACATCTGGTGCGGTCGGCTTGCGTGGCCGGGCAAAATGGGGTGGGCCATTATATCCGGTTCCTTGGCCAACTGATTGCGCAAGGCGTGCCGGTGAATTTGGCAGCCTTGTATGGCCAGCCGACTTGTGCGGTCGGCCATCGGGAATCCACAACGGGCCTGGGTGGAAAGTTCATCACGATGCCGCTGGGCGGAAAACCATTCATCGTTCCGCGTCCCCAAGAAAGTCAACCGCCCAATCACACTCGAATCGCGGAGCCCGTGGAAGTAGTCGCTTTCCATCGCACGCGCGCCTTGCTGTCGGCCAGGCAACTTGAACCAGTCGCCCGCAAGCAGACCGCAGACCCGCTCCTGTCCCAAATGGCCGCCGCCGAATCCGCCCGGGTTTCCGCGCATGAAACTTATCTGCGCTTCTCGCAGAATTTGTTTCAGACAATGTCCCAAAACCTGGCCTTTCAAATCTCGCTGTGGGAAACCATGAAAACAGCAGGCGGAACGTTTGACGGGGCAATCGAGAGTTTTCCCGCAGCCGGATTTGAAGCTTCGCCGCCGACACCGCCCGTCGCCCTGAATCGTGAGCAATGCCTGGAGTTCGCCGTCGGCTCGATCGGCAAAACTCTGGGTGCGGCGTTTGCGGAAGTGGATTCATTTCCGACCCGCGTGCGTTTGCCGGACGAACCGCTGATGCTGGTGGACCGCATCCTTTCCATCGAGGGTGAACCGCGCTCGATGACCGCGGGACGGGTGGTGACGGAGCACGACGTGCAGCCTGATGCCTGGTATTTGGACGCCGGGCGCATTCCAACCTGCATCGCGGTGGAAGCCGGACAGGCGGACCTGTTTCTCTCAGGTTACTTGGGGATTGATTTTGAGACCCGCGGCCGGGCCGTGTACCGGCTGCTGGATGCGGTCGTCACTTTCCATCGCGGGCTGCCCGGTCCCGGCGAAGTGATTCACTACGATATTCGGATCAACGAATTTTTCCGACAAGGCGCGACCTGGTTGTTCCGCTTCAGTTTTGAAGGCACGGTGAAGGGTCAGCCGCTCCTGACCATGACGAAAGGCTGCGCCGGCTTTTTTACCACCCATGAACTCGACGCGGGCAAAGGCATCGTGCAAACGGCGCTGGACCGCCAACCGGTCGCCGGCCAGCGGCCGGACGATTGGGAGACTTTCGTGCCCCTGGCAGTAGAGTCCTACAACGACGACCAAATTGATGCGCTCCGTCGCGGTGATCTTCAGGGCTGTTTTGGCCCCGCGTTTGGCCGCCTTAATTTGCGCCGCCCGCTCACGCTCCCCAGCGGACGGATGAAACTCGTGGATCGCGTGCTTCAGCTCGATCCGACGGGCGGTCGTTTCGGGCTTGGGCTTATCCGCGCCGAGGCGGACATCCGGCCCGACGATTGGTTTCTCACGTGTCATTTTGTGGATGACCGCGTGATGCCGGGCACGCTGATGTTCGAATGCTGCCTGCACACGTTGCGAATTTTTCTGCTGCGCCTGGGCTGGGTTTTCGAGGGGGACAGCACCGCGCCCGAGCCGGTTCCCGGCGTGGCCAGCCAGCTGAAATGCCGTGGTCAGGTGATCGAAAGCACAGCCAAGGTTTTATACGAAATCTCCCTCAAGGAACTCGGCTACCGCCCGGAGCCGTATGCCGTTGTGGACGCGCTGATGTATGCGGATGGCAAACCGATTGTCGAGATCACCAACATGTCCATCCGCTTCGCTGGCGCCACGCGCGAACAACTGCGCGCCACCTGGACCGGACAATCGCAGCCCGGCCCCAAACCCGCCCTCTTTGACCGCGACCGCATTCTGGCCTTCGCCATTGGGAAGCCCTCCACAGCCTTCGGCGAGCCCTACAAGATTTTTGACTGCGGTCGCAAGATCGCCCGGCTGCCCGGACCGCCGTATCAATTCCTGGATCGCATCACGGAAATTCAGGCCGCACCCTGGAAACTGGCTGCCGGAGGAGTAATTGAAGCGCAATACGACGTGCCGCGGGACGCCTGGTATTTCACCGAAAACCGCCAGGGCGACATGCCATTCGCCGTGCTGCTGGAGATCGCGCTGCAACCCTGCGGCTGGCTCGCCGCCTACCTCGGCTCCGCGCTGACCAGCGAGATTGATTTGTCCTTCCGCAATCTGGGCGGCACGGCCACGCAATTTGTCCCGGTGCGGCCGGATGTCGGCACCTTGACCACGACCGTAAAAATTACCCGCGTCGCCAATTCCGGCGGGATGATCATTCAGCACTTTGATTACGAAGTTCGTTCCACTGCGGAAACTATTTATCGCGGCAATACCTATTTCGGTTTCTTTTCCAAGGCCGCGCTGGCGGAGCAGGTCGGCATGCGCGAGGCCAAATATTACCTGCCCACCACAGCGGAATTATCGCGTGGCAAGGCTTTCGATTTTCCAACCACCGGAATTTTCCCCGGTTCGCAGCTTCGCATGGTGGATCGGATTACCGTCCTCATCCTCGATGGCGGACCGGCGGGCTTGGGATTCATCCGCGGCATCAAACGCGTGAATCCTGAAGAATGGTTTTTCAAGGCGCATTTTTTTGAGGACCCCGTCTGTCCCGGCTCGCTGGGCTTGGAATCGTTCCTGCAATTGTTGAAAGTAATGGCCGCCGAGCGTTGGGGCGAAACGGCGGGTGCCCGCTGGGAGGCCATCGCCACCGGCGAACCGCACGAGTGGACGTATCGCGGCCAGATCCTCCCCACCGACCGCGAGGTTGTGATCGAGGCCGTGGTGACCGGCGTGGACGACGCCCGCCGCCTGCTCCGCGCTGACGGATATTTATTTGTCGATGGCCGGACTATATACGGGATGAAGGACTTTACGGTAAGCTGCCGGGAACATTGATGAAATATTCGCGCGTACATTTAAATGCCATCGGTTACGAACTGGCACCGGTGGTGGTGACTTCAGCCGAGTTGGAGGAACGGTTGGCGCCGATGTATGCCACGCTGCGCATCGGCGAGGGGCAGTTGGAATTTCTTACGGGCATTTGCGAACGGCGCTGGTGGGAGCTGGATACGCCGCTCTCCCAGGGCGCGATTGCTGCGGCGCGCAAGGCGCTCGCGATCTCCGGCGTGCCCGCCTCCGAAATTGGCGCCGTAATTTACGCCGGCGTTTGCCGGGAGAATTTTGAACCCGCCACCGCCTGCCGCGTGGCCGACGGGATCGGGGTGCGCGCCGCCACGGCGGTCTATGACCTCAGCAACGCCTGCCTCGGCGTGCTCAACGGCATGCTCGATATTGCCAATCGGATCGAACTGGGACAGATTCGCGCTGGCCTCGTGGTTTCCTGCGAATCCGCCCGCGAAATCAATGACGTGATGATCGAGCGCATGCTGCGGGAAGCGAGCATGGACCAATTCACCACGGCGCTGGCCACTTTGACCGGCGGCTCGGGCGCGGTGGCGGTGCTGTTGACGGATGGCTCGTTCTCGGCTTCGCCGGGGCACCAGTTGCTCGGTGGCGTTACCCAGGTCGCGCCGGAACATCACGCGTTGTGTCGCTGGGGCCTGGAATCGCGCAACGGTTCGGGCCCGAGCCAGTTCATGTCCACCGACTCCGTCTCGGTCTTGAAATACGGAGTGGAACTGGGCCGACGGACCTGGGACGTTTTCTTGAAGGAGTTGAACTGGACGGCAGACCAGATTGACCGGGTCATCTGCCACCAAGTCGGTTCCGGCCATCAAAAGTCCATCCTGCACACCTTGGGCATCCCGGCGGAAAAAGATTTCTCGACCTACGAATTTCTCGGAAACATCGGCACCGTTTCCCTGCCCATCACCGCGGCCCTGGCTCAGGAACGGGGAATTCTTAAACCCGGCGACGCCGTGGCTTTCCTCGGCATCGGCAGCGGCCTCAACTGCCTCATGCTGGGAATAAAATGGTGAACTTTCGCAAAGAACTCTACCCGTTCGTCGGTTCCTACCTGGAACTGGGCGGGATCCGCCGGCATTACCTCGACGAGGGGAGCGGCGATCCCGTGGTCATGTTGCATGGCAATCCGACGTGGTCGTTTTATTACCGTAATCTGGTGCTGGCGTTGCGCGGCCAGTGCCGGACGATTGTCCCGGATCACGTCGGCTGCGGTTTTTCGGACAAACCGGACGACACCCGCTACGATTACACGCTGCGCCGCCGCGTGGAGGATCTGGAGATGTTGCTCGATCGCCTCGACGTGACCAAAGACGTCACCCTTGTGCTGCACGACTGGGGCGGGATGATTGGCATGGCCTACGCCGTCCGCCATCCGGAACGCATTCGCCGGTTGGTGTTGTTAAACACCGGCGCGTTTCACCTGCCCGCCTCGAAAATGTTTCCGACCTCGCTCGGCCTCTGTCGAAATACGCCGCTGGGGCCGTTTCTGATTCGTCGCCTGAATGTCTTCAGCCGGGCGGCCGCCCGCTGGGGCTGCACCCGCAGCCCGATGCCGGCCCAGGTGCGCGAGGGTTATCTCGCCCCGTATGATTCGTGGGAAAACCGCATCGCCGTTTTACGCTTCGTGCAGGACATCCCGCTCCGGCCCGGCGATCCCAGCTACGAACTGGTCAGCGAAACCGAGCGCGGACTGCACCAATTTCAGAATACGCCGACGCTGATCTGCTGGGGTGAAAAGGATTTTGTTTTCGACCGCCACTTTCTCGCGGAGTGGCAGCGGCTGCTTCCGGCCGCCGAGGTGCATCGTTTTCCTGACGCCGGGCATTACGTGCTCGAGGATGCCGCCGAAGAAATTGCGCCGCTGGTGCAGGGGTTCCTCGCCCGCCATCCCTTGCCCGCCTAAGTCACACGCATGGAACGGGTCAACATCGCTGCGCAGTTGCCCGCCATGGCCCGGCAGTTCCCGGAGACGATGGCCGTGGTGTTTCCCCAAGGCCGCGACGCCGACCATCGAATCCGTTTCACACATTACACCTTTCGCCAACTCGATGAGGCGAGCAACCGCCTCGCGCGCGGTTTCGAATCCGTCGGCATTCACCGCGGGACGCGCACCGTATTGATGGTCACACCCAGCCTGGATTTTTTCGCGCTGACGTTTGCCTTGTTCAAACTGGGTGCGGTGCCGGTGCTGGTAGATCCGGGAATTGGCATGCGCAATTTGGGGATCTGCCTCGGCGAAGCTGAACCGGAAGCATTCATTGGCGTCCCCAAAGCCCACCTGGCGCGCGTCATCCTCGGTTGGGCACGGAAAAGTCTGCGCGTGCAGGTCACCGTGGGCCGGAGGTTTTTCTGGGGTGGAAAAACTTTGGCTCAGGTCCGGCAAGCCGGCGGCGCGGATGCGGCCTATCCAATGGCGGAAACGCAAGCGTCGGAAACGGCGGCGATTTTGTTCACCAGTGGCAGCACCGGGGTGCCGAAAGGCGTGGTCTATACTCATGGTATTTTTGCGGATCAAGTGGAGAAGTTGCGCCGGCTGTATGGCATCGAGGCAGGCGAGATTGATTTGCCGACGTTCCCGCTGTTCGCGCTGTTCGCCCCGGCGCTCGGCATGACAGCGATCATTCCCGAAATGGATGCGACTCGTCCCGCCCACGTGGATCCGGTCAAGATCATCGAAGCCATCGAACAGTTCCAGGTCACCAACATGTTCGGCTCCCCTGCCCTTATCAACCGCGTGGGCCGTTACGGTGAGGCAAACAGCGTGAAGCTGCCGACGCTGCGCCGCGTGATCTCCGCGGGTGCCCCGGTTTCGGCCAAAGTGCTGGAGCGATTTTCCAAAATGCTCGCGCCCGGGGCACAGGTTTTCACGCCCTACGGCGCGACGGAAGCCTTGCCGGTGTGTTCGATTGGCAGCGACGAAATCTTGCGCGACACCCGCGCGCAGACTGAGCGTGGCGCCGGTGTTTGCGTGGGTCGCCCCGTCGAAGGAGTGGACGTGAAGATCATTCAGATTTCGGACGACGCCATCGCTGATTGGTCGAATGAACTGGTTTTGCCCACCGGACACATTGGAGAAATCGTGGTCAAAGGAACAAACGTCACGCGCGAATATTTTCACCGGCCGGAGTCCACGGCGCGGGCCAAGATCACCGATCTGGCGGGTGGTTTTTATCATCGTATGGGCGACGTCGGCTACGCGGACGAGACCGGTCGCATCTGGTTTTGCGGCCGCAAATCCCAACGCGTGATGACGCGCCAGGGAACGTTCTTCACAATTCCCTGCGAAGCGGTGTTCAACACGCATCCCGTTGTCTTCCGTACCGCGCTGGTCGGCGTGCGGCGTGGCGATGACGTCGAGCTGGTGCTCTGCGTCGAGCTGGAGCCGACCTCGCGCTCACGCAACCACGCTGAACTGCGCGCTGAACTGCGCGCGCTCGGTGCTAAACAAGCGCACACGCAGGTTATCCAGACGTTCCACTTTCACCCCGGTTTCCCGGTGGACATCCGGCACAACGCGAAAATTTTTCGCGAGCAACTTGCCATCTGGGCGGGCGAACAAACCCGATGAAAGCTCTGGTCACCGGCGGCGGCGGTTTTCTCGGGAGCGCGATCGTGCGCGGCTTGCTCCTACGCGGTGCGTTCGTCCGCAGCTTCTCCCGTCATAACCACCCGCACCTCGCTGCCCTCGGTGTGGAGCAGCGGCAGGGAGATCTGGCGAGCCCGGCGGAAGCCCTCGCCGCAGCTCAAGGCTGCGACACTGTTTTTCATGTCGCCGCCAAGGCGGGTATCTGGGGCGCGTATGAAGATTATTTTCGCGCCAATGTGATTGGCACCGCAAATATCATCGCGGCGTGTCAGCGCCACGGTATCCCCCGCCTCATTCATACCAGTTCGCCCAGCGTCGTGTTTGACGGCCATGACATGGAAGGGGTGAATGAATCCCAACCGTACCCGGCCCACTACGAAGCACATTACCCCAAGACCAAGGCGTTGGCGGAACGAAGCGTGCTGACGGCCAACTCGGATAAAATGGCAACTGTAGCGCTGCGTCCGCATTTGATCTGGGGTCCGGGCGACAATCATCTGGTTCCGCGAATCATCGCCAAGGCCCGGACCGGCCAATTGCGTCGCGTCGGCCGCCGCGCCAACCGCGTGGACTCGCTCTACATCGACAACGCTGCGGCGGCGCATTTGCTTGCCGCAGATCGGCTGGCGCCGGGTTCGTCAGTGGCGGGGAAAGTGTATTTCATTTCCCAAGGCGAGCCACTGCCGTTATGGGACTTGATCAATCGCATCCTGGCCGCCGCGGATTTGCCGCCGGTGGACCGGACGATTCCAACGAGTCTCGCCTTTGCGGCCGGTGCGATCCTGGAACTTTGGCATGGCGTGTTCCGGCTGGCGGGCGAACCGCGCATGACGCGTTTCCTGGCGCGTGAACTTTCCACCGCGCACTGGTTCGACCTCACCGCTGCGCGGCGTGATCTGGGCTATGCTCCAAGTGTGTCCCTGGAAGAAGGACTGCGCCGGTTGCAGGCTTCATTCCGGGCGGATGGCGCTGTTCCCAGTTGAAGCCGGATTCCGAGATTGAATGGCCACCCAAAGGCACAAAAGGCAAAAAACATGAAGCCGGATTGGAGCAGGCGGCCTTGTGGATAGCTCCCCTGTCTGGAGAATCATTCCGGCTTCGGGCCGGGTGGGTTTGTTTCACTCTCCTTATGCCCCTTGTGCCTGTTCGTAGCCGCTTGGGCTGCATTTTGCAGTCTCAAGATCAGCCCA